>CAZDLH010000287.1:0-4199 GCA_964505925.1 uncultured Burkholderiales bacterium | reverse complement strand
GGCGCTGCTCCATCTCTTCGGTCCACTCGGGCGCTCTAGCAGGCCCGATGTCGGTCGGCTCGGTCGCCGGCGCGATGGAGCACTGGGCGAGCCACCCTAAGCGCTGAAACGAAAGGTTGGCCCGGCGCCACTCCTGTCGCCATAGCTCATCGGCGAACCAGTCTCTCCCCCGGAGCACCCGCGCCAGGCGCTCCCGGTTCGGGGTGGTCAGGGTCCAGGTACTGCCCGCTAAGAACAGGTCCCTGCGCGCTTCAGGGGTAGCTCGGGCGCTCCACGCATCCAGGGCCGAAAGGTGTTCCGCGCGCTCCAAGAGACTGCTCTTGAGGAGCAGGCTGCGGTCGGCTCCCTCCCCCTCTAAGGCGTGTAGGAAGAGCTGATCGATGCGGGGCCTGCTCTCGGGCAGCTCCCGGCTCAGGTGGTCCCAAAGCTCCAAAACGCGCAGCAGTTGGCGGGGCGCAAGACCCTCTAAGCGAGACAGTGAATCGAGGTCGAGGAGCTCTTCACCGAAGGCCACCAGCAGTTCGTTGAGGGCCAGCGACGAGGCGGTGTTGCCCACGTGGAGCGCCTCCCGGGCGAACCTCGCCATCAGCTCCCTCAAGAGGTCCGAGGCTCCGATTCGCTCGAAGTGCAGTCGCAGGGTCTCCCCTATGAGAAGGCGCTCGGCCAGTCGCTCGGACAGCTCGAGACGGTTCTCGAGGAGCCGCAGGGTTTCCGGGGCCCGCTCCAAGCTGAGAAGGAGAAGCTCGATGACCGCCTTGCTCTCGGTGGGTGAGAGCTGCTCCGGTCGGCTCAGGAGGGCCTCCAACAGCGGGGGGGTCAAGGGGGTCCCGGAGGATACCGCGGCGACCCCATGCAGCTCGACCACCGAGTCCAAGAGGAGGGTCGCGCCCTCCTTTTCGCGGGCCACGGTCTCCAGCACTGGGGTCCTGAGTCGGCGCCAGAACTCTACCCAGGGTTCGGGCTCCCGGTGCCCTTCTCGCTCCAGCAGATATCCTAGGGCCCGGGTTCGCTCTTCGAAGGTCTGACCGCAGAGGAGCTGGCGCAGGCTGCGGCCGAGCGGCACGGAAAGTTCCTGGAGTTTGTCGGCGACCTCCGAGGAGAGGGCCCTCTTGCGTCGCTTCAAGGCGGTCGCCAGGACGCTGGTCTTGGAGGCCGGGTCGGGGGCGGCGCGGTAGAGGCGGCGGAAGGCCTCGACGAGGGCCACCTCGTCTTCCCCATCTAAGAGCGTGACCGAGTCGCGGTGCAGAGCTTCCTCTCCCCAGCTTCCGCCTACGATAAGGCCGGTGGGTCCGAGCACCGCTCCGGGGGCTGAAACGGAGAGAGCCAGACTCCCTCCCGGCCCCTCGGTCGCGCTGGAGCCGGGAGGGTCGCTCGAAGCCTCTCGGCTGGATTCGGGTCGCTCGGGGAACTCCTCGGGCAGTCCCGCCAAGAGAACCCCTGAGGAGTGGTGCAAGGTGATGAAGCTAAGCTGCTCTGAGGCTGGGGAGTGGGCCCCATCGAGAGCTTTGAGGGTCTGGGAGAGCGCACCGTTCTCCGCGCCGTCGCCCAAACTCTCGAGCAGGGCGTAAGACAATAGGATACCCCGGCGGGCCAGACCCCTCAGGGCCACCACATCTCGGTAGCCGATGGCGATCCCCTCCTCCTTTAGGAAGCTCTTGAGCTGTCGATTGGCGGCGTTGGGATCGGGGGAGAAGAAGTCTTGTAGCGAGACGTCCATGGCTTGCGGCTTCGGGGCTTTCGGTCCCGCAACCTGGCAGGAGTGCCGTAGGCAGACCCCTTCTTCTTGTCTTCCCCGACTCGGTTTGTTACACTGAACCCGGAGAGTCGGCTTAAAATCTAGGTTTACAAGAATTTAACAGAACAGGCTCTTTACTAGCGGCAAAACCGCGGTAGACTACCCTCAGCGGATAAGCCGCGAGAAACGAAAGGGAGACAAGATACTATGGCATGGGGACAGATAGCTGCAGGAGCATTACCGATGCTCGGACAGATGGGTCAGATGGTTGGTTCGGCGGGCAACCAGATGGCGTTGCAGGCCGGACACGGAATGCAGGAAGCGCACTCCACGGGACAGCAGCTGATGACGATGCAGGCTCAGAACCAGGCGGAAGCCCGTCGAGGAATGGCCGAGCGCCACAAAATTAACCAGGACACGACCACCAAGGTCAACGAGATGCAGCGGGAGTCGTACGTTATGCGTATGAAATCTTCGCAGAAGCTCTCGACTTCGATCCACCGCGTTCTGACCTCGTAGTTCCACGTTCAGAATGTTTGAGAGTCTCTCCTGAGACTCGTACATAGCCGACCGTCCCTTTCGTTGCGAGGGACAGTGGGGACTCTCACAAGAGAGGGGTTTCGACTCCTCTCTTTGTGTGTTTTTAGGGGGCAGTTCGATCTTCTGCAGGAGGAACCTCGGCTGCTTGAAGAATGTTTACCTCTATACTAGTTTGGTCGGTTCGGTCGTATCGCCCCGGGCGCTCGACCTTCACCTGGAAGAGGGAGCACATAGATGGACACGGCTCAGAATCCGCTTAAAGTAGCAGAGAAGAGAAGCTTGCTTCCTTTTCTGCCGATGATCTACGTCGCATGGACCGGAGGGGAGCTCTCCGACGGGGAGCTCAAGCATCTCCGGGAGCGGCTCGAAACGCTCGTCGAGCTCGATACCGACGCCCAGCTGCTCTTGAACCTCTGGCTCGATCCGAAAGCGCCTCCATCGGCCGCCCAGCTCCAGATCCTGCTGAGCAACGTCCGACGGCGCGCTAAAGAGCTCCCGGATGAGGGGTTGGGCTCGTTAGCCGAGCTGGGCCTCACTATCGCTAACGGGAGCGCTTTCCCCGGACTAAAAGAGGCGCTCGAAGAGATCGAGATATCGCTGGGGGCCCACGGTCCAGAAACGATCCGAGAGCTGCTGGCAGAACCCCTCGCACTGCCCGAAGAGCCCACCGTTTCGCAAGCTGAGCACCCGGACTTTCCCCTCGACGCTCTGATCGACGTGCTCGAGGCCCCCTACGGAAAACGCCGGGCTTGGATGAGGCGAATCTTGTCCCACCCGCGCTACTATCACGCCTACGGAGAGTCGAAGGAGATCTTTCGAGAGCGGATCGTGAACTGGTGTAGAGAGCTAGCCCGGGAAGGGCTCTCGGCCATCCCCTGGCCGGAGCGGTACGGGGGTGAAGGAGACCTCGGAGGTTTCATCGCCGCCGCCGAAGTTATGTCTTCCTTCGATGTGAGCCTCCTCATTAAGTTCGGGGTTCACATCGGGCTGTTCGCCGGCTCGATCTACAATCTAGGCTCCCAGCGCCACCACGAGCTGTATCTGCGAAAAGCGATCTCGTTTGAACTCCCAGGCTGCTTTGCGATGACCGAGACCGGGCACGGAAGCAATGTGCGAGAGCTCGAGACCACTGCGACCTACGATATCGAGACCGAACAGTTCATCATCCACACCCCCCACCCCGGAGCTCGCAAGGACTACATTGGCAACGCTGCGCTCCACGCCAAGATGGCGACCGTGTTCTGCCAGCTAAAGGTGGCCGACCAAGACCATGGAGTGCACGCCATTCTGGTACCGATCCGAGACGATCACGGGAGCATCCTGCCTGGGATCACCATCGAAGACGACGGGCATAAGATCGGGTTGAACGGGGTGGACAACGGACGGATCACCTTCAACGGGGTTCGGGTCCCCCGGACCAATCTCTTGGACCGGTTCGCCCAGGTTTCCCCCGATGGGGTCTACACCTCCCCCATCAACAACCCGGGCAAGCGTTTTTTCACCATGCTGAGCACCCTAGTCATGGGGCGGATCTCGATAGCCGCGGCCGCCAACGCCATCTCTAAGGTGGGTCTGGCCATCACCGTACGGTACGCCGAGACCAGGCGACAGTTCGGCCCTCCCGGTGAGGCTGAGGTTCCCGTTCTGGACTACCAGAGCTATCAGCGCAGGCTCTTTCCGCATCTGGCCACCGCCTACGCTCTGACCTTCGCCAGTCAAGACCTAGTGCGCCTCATGGTCGACGGTAGCGAGGAGATTCAAAGGGAGCTCGAGAGCATGGCTGCCGGGCTGAAAGCGTACGCATCGTGGCACACCATCGAAGCGCTCCAGGTCTGCCGGGAAAGCTGCGGCGGACAAGGGTACATGAGCGTGAACCGAATCGGGACGCTGAAGGCCGACACCGACGTCTTCGCGACTTTCGAGG
>CAZDLH010000286.1:0-4238 GCA_964505925.1 uncultured Burkholderiales bacterium | reverse complement strand
GCGCTGAGGCGCTCCCTCCTGGGGCCTTCCGCGCGGGCGGAAGAGATCCTGGAGGAAGGTCGCGCTGGCGGGGCTACCGGTCACCTCCAGGCGTTCCGGCATCGTGGGGGTACCCGAGTCGGCGAGCGCTAAGTCGCAGAGGAGTAAGAGAAGGAGTATCGGCAGGAGTTTAGTTCTTGAGCGCAATGAGGGCCTCCTCAAAATTGCGGACAGGGATCGAGCGCAGATAGGTCTTGACCTCTTTCATTTCGGGCTCATTTTCGGCCGGGTATAGTAGAACGGTAGCCCCCGCCCGTTCGGCCGCGATGGCTTTGAACCTGAGGCCCTCGACAGCTCTCACAGAGCCGTCGGGTTCGAGAGTCCCGGAGATGGCTACCACCCTATCTCCGATCAGTGCCCCCTCGCCCCAGAGGCGATCGTAGATGGCTACGCCGAAGGCGAGACCTCCGGAGGCGCCCACGGTATTGGTGGAGCGGAACTCGATCTGCACGGGGAGAGGAGCGCGTTCCATACGCGGGGTGAGGAGCACTCCTAAGCGGGGTCCGACAGGAGTGTCCCAGATATGCGCCTCGAGGCTCACCGAGGAGGAGCCGCGTCGGACCAGGAGGGGTAAGGTCGAGCCGGAGGGGCGAGAGGCGAGAGCCTCGCTCAGCATGGAGAGGCTCTGGAATTCGTTGCCGGCTACTTCGACTATGATGTCGCCCGGCTCGAACAGGCCGGCATTGGGAGAGGCTGAATCTACACCCTGGAGCTGAAAACCGAGGACCCGATCATCGATGTCGTATCCCAACGCTTTCAGCGCCGTGCGGGCTCCGAAGTACTGGCTTAACTGCATCTGTCGGTCCTGTCCGCGGTGCGGTTCCCCATCGGGACCGCCGCTGGTCTGGGCCTGTAGCCCCGGCGAGGAGCGCCTCGTAAGGGTGGCGCTAGGGTCGAAGAGTCCGACTGCGCAGTAGAGGAGGGTGGCGGGTTCGGAGATGACGGTGGGGAGCAGGATTCGTCCTTCACTGACCTTGCTGAACTCCTCTATCTCGAAGAGGTCGTCGAGGTCGAGGGCTCGCCCAGGGGCTTCGAGATAGTACGGTGTAGGGATGACCGCCATCAGTCCGACCAGAAGAAAAGACAGGAGAAGGCCCCGGAGAATGCGCGTTCTTAAGGGTGCCTCTCGAGCTGCTTTCCACACTTGAGTCGGGTTCGACCCTGCGAAGCCTAATCCCCGTCGTGCAGAGACTCTTGCCCCTGCTTTACGATGTTGAGGATCTTGGATAGCTCGTTTTCCATACCGCCGAGGACCCGCATGGCGTAGCGGTCCGCGTCCTCGCGAGTCTCGCGAGCGATCTTCTCCCCTTGCTTTTGGACCCGCTCGGCTCTGGCTTCGGCTTCGGCTAAGACCTTCTCTGCTTGGAGCTTGGCCTCGGCCAAGAGTCGTTCGGCCTCCTTGCGAGCCAGTACCACGACCTCTTCGGACTGGACGCGGCGAACGGTGTCCTGTTCGGCCTTCGTTAGAATCTCTTGAGCTTTGGACTGGGCGTCCCGGACCACCCTGTCCGCTTTTCCTCTGGTCTCTTCGGCGATGCGGCGAGTCTCTCGGGAGATCCAGCGAGCTTGGTGGACTTCCTCCGGCAAACTATCCCGCGTTCGAGAGATCAGCTTCTGGAATTCGGAGCGGTCTATGACGGTCCGGGCCTGGAGGGGCCAGGGAAGGGGGCGAGCCTCATTGAGCGCCTCTTCCATTGAGTCGAGAGCATGAAAAACGTTCATAAGTAAGGACCTCCTATCTAAGGTGTAGTGGGGATGGGAGTGCCGAATCTTTCGATCAGGCGACGGTTGACTGGGTCGGGAACCATTTCGTGCACGGGGCCGCGAAGTTTCGCGATCTGGCGCACCATACTTGAACTGAGGAAGGCGTTTTCGATCGCGGTCATCATGAAGAGGGTTTCGACTCGCCGGTCCAAGGAAGAGTTGAGGGCAGCCATCTGAAACTCGGTTTCAAAATCGGAGATGGCGCGGAGCCCTTTGACGATAATGCGGGTCTGCTGTCGGTCTAGATAGTGTACGAGTAGTCCCGAGAAAGTCGAGACCTCCACATTGTCGAGCCCTAGACAGACTTCCCGTATCATCTGCTCTCGCTCTTCGAGAGAGAAGAGCGGGTCCTTAGAAGGGTTAACGATCACGGCCACCACGAGATGATCGACGAGGCGGCTCGCCCTCGTGATGATGTCGAGGTGCCCGTTGGTTATCGGGTCGAAGCTTCCTGGATAGACAGCGCGTTTCACGGCCACGCCTTTCGCATTACTACCCTAAGATCGCCTGCCAAAAGAGATGGCCGAGCTCACTCTCGGGTGTGTTGAAGAAAATTCTATCCCTGCGGGCAGGGATCCTTCCGCCGAGCTATCGATTTCTTGCGGCGACGATATGGAGCCCTCGGCGCGCTCTCACAGGGTCGTCCGCCTTAGAACTCCTGGTCGGGGTTGACGAACTCGAAGTTGAAGTTGTAGGTGACCCTTTCCCAGTTGCCGTCGATCAGGACATGGTTGCGACCTCGGGGTTGAAACGTAGAGGGGACGGACATCGGCTGGGCGTAGGGCCGGCCTCCCCGGGCACTGGGGATCCTCTGTTCGTAGAGCCAAAACTCGATGGTCTTTCTCTGACCTGGGAGCAGCTCTTCGAGTTGGGCCACCGAGGCGATGATCTCCCCTTGGTAGGCGCTGCGGAAGGTGCAGGTCACCTCGATGTCCTGGGCGGGCGCGTTCCCGCTGTTGACCACCGTCGCTAAGACTTTAAGATTGTCTCCCGTCGAGTAGGCGCTGTCGCGCAGCGTTCGTAGATGGGGTCGGCGGACCTGGGGCAAGCTTCGGGGACGCACGGCCGTCGACCGTTGAATGTCCACCGTGGCGACACCGGAGGCTTCGTCGAAGCGATACTCCCCGTCGAGAGCTTTTGCCACAGATTCGATAGGAACGTAAACCTGTCCATCGTAGATCAGGGCTCTTCCTTCTAGAGCTACACGACCGAGATAGACCGTGAGGCTTTTTGGGGCGGCCTGCAACAGAAGAGTGAGCGCAAGAGCGAAGAGTATGGTGAATTGAAAGAGTTTGCGAATTCGCATGAGGCCTCCAGCCTCATTATAGTGCCCTGGTGTTGAGACTCCAAGCTGCAAGAAAAGTTTCTCACCTATCCTATGCCTTGAAGGATATTCTATTTTTCGAGAGAACGAGTCGTGGCTATGTCTAAAAAGGTTTTGGGCGGTCGCTTCCAGTTGGAAGGCAAGTTAGGGGAGGGCGGGATGGGCTCGGTTTACCGGGCGTTAGACCTCCAGTCGAGGCGCGCGGTGGCCATTAAGATCCTGAGGAAGGATATGTGCGAGTCGCGGCACTCCCGTCGACGATTCGCTCGAGAGGCTAGAGCTGCCGGGATGCTCGACCACTCGAATATCGTCCGGATCCTCAAGTTCTTCGATGAGACTCGCCCCTATATGGTGATGGAGTTGGTGGACGGGATCTCCATGCGCAGGTTCGTCCGCCGAGAGAAGCCGTCCCCGGAGCGCCTCATCGGGCTAGCGGTTCAGCTCTGCGACGCCTTGGCGCACGCTCACGAGCGGGGTATCGTGCATCGCGATATGAAGCCGGATAATATCGTTGTCGCGAGAACCGCTGACGGCGGCGATCTCGTAAAGGTCTTGGACTTCGGCCTCGCTCGGGTACGCCTCCCCGAGATCTCGCACCTGACGCGTTCGGGATCGGCGCTGGGGACCTGCTCTTATATGGCTCCCGAGCAGGCTTCGGGGCGACCGGCCGACGAGCGGAGCGACCTCTACTCCCTCGGGGTGATCCTCTATGAGGCGGTCTGCGGGAGAACTCCCTTCACCGCCGATGATCCCGCCTCGATCCTGTACATGCACGTGCACGAGGAGCCCCGCAACCCCAGAGCGTTGAACCCCGATGTTCACCCCGAGATGGAGCGCCTTATCCTACGGCTGATGAGCAAGCAGCCGGATCAGCGTCCGGCGAACGCAAAGATCTTGAAAGAGCAGCTGCTGGCGCTGGCGCGGGTCCTCAGGGGCGAACTGGAGACCATCGAAGCTCCTATCGCGCTACCGATCCAAGGCGGTGTAGGCCTACCCCAAGCCCTGCCCAAAGCGGTTCCGTCTATCAGTGAGCCTGGACCAGGGGAGTCCGTCTCCGTACTCACGGCGGACGTGCCTGCCTTCTCTCTTCTCACGCGGGGCCGGAATCCGC
>CAZDLH010000285.1:0-4241 GCA_964505925.1 uncultured Burkholderiales bacterium | reverse complement strand
GGGTGGTCCGCGGCCAGCCTCCGAGGTTGGCGAACAGCAGATGGCGCCCTCGCTGATAGAGGCCTTTCAGCTGCTCGGTATCGAGGTGGCCGATCGGGGTCCAGGGATCGAGGGCTCGGCTTCGGTGGGGCCGGAAGGCCCCCCCCGCCGACCGGTCTTCCAAGGGGCCCAAGAAGGGCAGCTCGGAGCGATAGACGTTGCCCAGGCCGGCGGCGACCCTTTGATCGAGTAGGACCTCAGCCAGGGCGGTCCGTTCGTCGTGGAGTTCGACCACCCGTTTCACGATGCCGTTCCAGTCCGGCTCGGCGGGGCTCAGAAGGTCGGGGCCTAGGGCCTGAAGCTGGCGGTGCCAGCGGAGCTGAACCCAGGGGAAGAGTTCGACTTCCATGGCCTCAAAACAGGCTGCCAGGGTCTCGGGGGTCTCTAGAAGTACGCTCAGCCGGGAGGTCTTCGGCGGAGGAGAATCCCGGGAGTAGCGCCGCCAGGTTCCATGCATACCGAGGTGTACGCGCAAGGCCCACTCCAGACCGAGCCGCAGCAGCAGATGCTTGCCGTGGGTTCTGATCTCTTCCACGGTAAGACCCTCGAATCGTTGGGTCTGCGACTGCCCTCGGACTTCGAGCCGGACCACGATCGAGCCGACGAGAGCGGGGCGTAGAGTCCGAGCCAGCTTGTGGACGGTATCGCCTTCAGGCACGGGGCGGGGCCCCCGGACTCAGATAGGTCAGACCGCGGTAATCCTCGCGGAAACCGGCTTGCCGCAGTTCGTCGGCTAAGGGGTGGCCAGCGGCGGGCTCACCGTCGATCTCTTGGAGTCTCAGCGACCGCCCGCGGTACTCGACGGCGCTCTCCCGGAGCGCGTCGAGGGCGGCCGAACGTAGCCGGAGCTCGTCGGCTGCAGCGAACAGTGCGAGCTTCTTACCGGCGCTCTCCAGCAGATAAACGGGAGCACCGTCCACCGTGATCAGGCTACCGCCTGCGGCTCGCCTAGGCTTCCCGGGCCCTCCGAGGTCGGGCCAAGGGACCAGAGCGCCGTACGGATTGGCGGGGTCGGTGGTGGCCATCCGGGCCCCGATGAGGCGCCCTTCGGACTGCACTGAACGCAGACGCTCTACGGTCTGAGGCCAGGCGAACTGGGCCCCGGAGAGCTCCTCTACGAAGTACCCCCGGCGAACGCGCCCGCTCTCCTCGAGGCTCTTGAGAAGCGGGTACAAGGCGGAGAAGCCCCCGGGGACCTCCTCGGCCTGGGCCACCTCGCGGCACACCACACCGTAGCGGGCCAAGAGAGTGTTGCACCAGGCGAGTAGTCGTTCGGTGTCCGAGGGCCGGCTGCGGAAGAGGTCGGTCACGGCGAGCCAGCGACCGGGCGCCACCTCGAACACCGAGCGCCCCCGACGACGCCCGGTCGAGCCGAGGCGGCGTAGGGCCACTAGGGAGTCGTTGGTGATGAGGCCTCGCCAAGATAGCTCCCAGAGGGCTGTCTGGAGCGCTTTTTCGGTGGGCTTAGACGGAAGGTCCAGCAGGTCGAAGGCGAAGCTGGCGCCGCTTTTTTCCAGGCGGTCGAGCAGTTCGCTCTCCAGCGGGCTGAGGTCCTCGAAAGGCGCTGGTGGGGCGCTCAGTAGGGCCACTCGGTCGCGGCGATAGATGGCGAGCTTGCCGTCTTCCCGGCCTAGGGTGCCCCGCCCTATCCAGACGAACATGCCGCTAGAGAAGAGGTCGTCGAGCTGAGCGCTGCGGTAGTCTGGGCGTCTGGACACGAGGATCCGCTGTTCGAGTTCGTTGAGCGAGACGGTGGTGCCCTCCAGAAGTTCTAGCGTCTCCTTGAGGGTGGAGCCGCCGCGAAAGCCGTGGGCGGTCATCAAGAAGGCGCAGTAGTGGGCGGCCTCCACCGGCGCCACCTGTTTTCTGAGCTTGGCTAGAGTCCGGCGACGGAGCCGGCGGAGAAGCTCCGGCTCGCAGTACTCCAGGCCGGAGCCGTCCGGTCGAAACTCGCCCTCGAGGAGCAGGCCTCGCCCCACTAAGGCCCGGAGGGCGGGGTGTAGCTCGTTCGAGGTTAGACCGTACCGAGCCCCTAGGGCCCCAGCGGTGAAGGGTGCCCGGGAGCGGGAGTAGCGCAGGGCGAGCTGCTCGAGCGGCCTTTCGGTGGGGCCTAGCAGCGCCGTTGGAAGGCCGCTCGGCGGTACGGCTCCCAGGGCGTCACGATAGAGCGCGGCCTCCTCCACCGCGAGATAGCGCTCTTTGCCGGCCAAGCGCATAGGGACCACCCGGCGATCGTCGAGCAGGCTCTGAAGAGAGCCCTCGGAGACCCCGGCCGAGCAGCGCTGGGCGATCTCCTCCCGGCTCAGATCTCCGATGCGTCGGAGCAGGTCGTAGAGCGCCTCGGCGTCGGCGGCTCGGCGCTCGGGGCTCAGGCCCTGCAGCTCTCGCTCGACCTCTTCGAGCACCTCGAGATCGAGGAGCTCCCGCAGGCTGTCCTGGCCCAGGAGATCTCGGAGCAGGTTGCGATCGAGGGTCAGCGCTTGGGCTTTGCGCTCGGCTAGCGGCTGGTCTCCCTGGTACAGGTACTGGGCCTGATATGCGAAGGCTAAGCTGCGGGAGAAGGGCGAAGCCGAGGGGGTGGTCGCTCGGCGCACCTTCACCTCGCCCTTGGACACCTGGGTCAGCAGCGCGCTGAGCGAAGGGAGGTCGAACACATCCTGTAGGCAGCTGCGATAGGTCTCCAAGACGATGGGGAAGTCGGGGTGCTCCCGGGCAGCGGCCAGCAGGTTCTGAGCTTTTAAGCGTTGGGCCCACAGGGGGGTTCTGGCGCCGGGCCTTCGCCGGGGTAGCAGGAGAGCTCGGGCTGCGTTCTCCCGAAACTGGGCGGCGAACAGCGCCGACCGTCCGAGCTGCTCGAGCACTAGATCTTCGAGCTCGTCGGGGTCGGGGAACAGAAGGGCGGTGTCGGGTGGCTCCTCGGAGTCGGCCAAGCGCAAGACGATGCCGTCGTCGGTGAACATGGTCTGGACCTCGAAGCCCGCTTTGCCTCCCAGCTTGGCTTCGATGGCCAGAGCCCACGGGGCGTGGACCCGGGAGCCGTAGGGGGAGAGCAGGCACACTCGCCAGTCGCCCAGTTCGTCTTGGAAGGTCTCCACCACCAGGGTGCGATCCGAGGGGAGAAAGCCGGTGAACTCCTTCTGTTCGCGCAGGTAGTCCCACAGGTCGCGAGCGGCAGAGGGGTCCAAGGGGGCGGTCTTCAGCAGTTCGTCGACGGCCCGGTCCGGGTCTATCCGCTCCATCTTGGCCAGGAAGGCCCCCAGCGCGCGACCCAGTTCGACCGGACGCCCCGGCCCTTCTCCGCGCCAGAACGGCATCTGTCCCGGCTCCCCGGGAGCCGATTGAACCGAGACTCGATCCCGGGTGATCTCCAGCACGCGCCAGGTGGAGGCGCCCAAGAGAAAGTTCTGCCCGGGGCGCATCTCGTGCACCATCTCTTCGTCGAGTTCACCCAAGCGGGGGCCGTCGGGGCCGGCGTAGACACCGTACAGGCCGCGATCGGGTATGGTGCCGGCGTTCACCAAGCTCAACATCTTGGCGCCTCTGCGCGCCGTGAGCAGGTCGCGATCCCGCTCCCAGACGAGGCGCCCCTTCAGATCGGCGAACTCGGTGGAGGGGAAGCGGCCGCTGAGCATCTCGAGCACCGATAAGAACAGCTCGTCGCTCAGGTTACGAAAGGAGGCGGTCCGTCGAAACATAGCGGCCAGCTCCTTCACTTCGAAGGCCTCCCCGGCCACCGCTGCGACGGCCTGCTGGGCTAGGATGTCGAGGGGGTTCTTCGGTAGGCGAACGGCCTCGATGGAGCCCTCTTCCATGAGGGAGGCGACCACGGTGCACTCCAGTAGGTCCGCCGGGTGCTTGGGGAAGATCCGACCGGCGCTAACGGCGCCTACCTGATGGCCCGCTCGACCCACCCGCTGGAGCCCCCGAGCGACCGAACCCGGGGACTCCACCAGCACCACGAGATCGACGGCTCCCATGTCGATGCCCAGCTCCATCGAAGAGGTGGCCACCATGCCCCGGAGTCGACCCGCTTTCAAGAGCTCTTCCATCTGGTGTCGCTTCTGGTGGGAGACCGAGCCGTGGTGGGCCATCACCAGAGGCGCCCCCGGCTCTATCGCCCCCGACTCTTCGGCCGCGGCGTTCAGCCGATCGGCGAGCCGCTCGCACAGCCCTCGACTGTTCACGAAGACGATGACGCTGCG
>CAZDLH010000284.1:1742-4250 GCA_964505925.1 uncultured Burkholderiales bacterium | reverse complement strand
TGATCGGTTCAGACGAGCAGTGTGCGGTGAGCACTAAATCGAAAAACATCAAATATCTTTTCATCGGGGAGACTCCGCTCTCCAAATTGGGAGTCCTCTAGAGAACAGCATCGGATCGGATCTGGGAGGTTCGCTTCAAGCTATCCTCACTGCCAGCATAAGGGCCTTCCCCCGGTTCGACGAGAAGTGTCTAAAGGATATATAGTGTTACTTCAGGAGGAGGAGTATCGTGGGACTTTTAGGCAAGCTTTTCGGTAGAACGGTGGACGTGGAGCTCGTTACCTACGAACCGGAGAGTCGCTCGGTTCTCGTCACCAGCACTGAAGAGCTGGAGCTAAAAGAGTACAGCTGCCGGGCGCAGGTCGCCGAGCACAGGCTAAAATGCAAGATCCTTTTCGAATCTAAAGAGGCAGGCCTCTACTACGGAAAATTCTTGGAGCCTGAAGAGGCGGTCGAGTATCTCCAAATGCTTCTCCCCCAGCCGAAAAAGTGGGAGGACCAACGGGCCGCCCCCCGGGTCGAGCGCCACCTGCGGGTCACCTCCCACTCGATCCCTAACTACCAAGCGATCTCCGAGGACCTCTCGCTGACCGGAATCAAGCTGCGCACCGACGCCCCTATGCCCCCCGGCGAGCTCTTCGAAGTCTTGATCGAGATCGACGACCACACCCTGTCGCAGTTAAAGCTGACTTGTGAGGTGCGCTGGAGCCGTCCCGTCGGTCGTCAGGCGCACGTGGGGGTCCTTTTCGTAGATATTCCTCCGGGGACCCGGGCGCGCCTAGCCTACTTCATCCAATCTCTTACCGAGGTCGAAAAAGGCGTACTGAAAGGAAGCTATACGGTGTTCGATTAGGCGCCGAAAGGGCCGAGAGATGAGAGAACGAAGCTCCCTTAATGAAACGACTTCTTCGCACCGTCCTGCTCTTTTTTCTAGTCGCTGCCCCTGTTTCGGCTGAGCTCCAACTAGAGGACCTAACCATCGCCCGCACCTCCGGCGAGGTGAACATCAGAGCTACGGTCCACAACCCAGGGCCCGCAAGGGTTGCCGGGCCTATCGAGCTCACCTTAGAAGTTCGAACCTTGGATTCCGACTCTTGGGAGTTCCTCACCAGTTGGGACAATGTCGGCGGTCTCCCCACGGGTTATCGGATCTCCCGAGACTATTTCGGAGGCTCGATCGCGGAGTCGCACCACGCTCTAAACGGAGACTTCGAGATTCGAGCCAGCGCCCGCTCGGCCGACGGTGAGTGGTCGGAGCTTCTGCGCGCCTACCCGTAGCCTAGGCCTCTCCTTACGCGCCACCTAGCTGGCCCCGACTCGGGTCCCGTAGTTTCACGTGAACCGAAGTCGGGCGTACGGATACCGACTATCCTGTGCCGCTCGGCACCGGCGCCCGCGGAATCGGACGACTTACGGTCTCTCCGGCACGAAGGCCACAGCCCGACACCAGCCCGCGCTGGCTCCCTCGATCTTGACCGGCAGGCAAGAGACGGTAAAGCCGGTCGAGGGGAGGCGATCGAGCCCCGCGAGCTTTTCGATCTGACAGTACTCCCGGTCGATCCCGGCAAAGTGGGCCGGCCAGATGTGCCTACCGTCGCCGGTCCGCCGAAAATCTTCAACCATGGCTTGAAAGGGGCGATCCAAGGTATAGGCATCGATCCCGATCATCTTGACACCCTGATCGCAGAGCCAGAGGGTACCCTCCCGTCCCAGGCCGGGCTGAGCGAAATACTCAGGGGAGTTCAATCGCTGGTCGGCCCCGGTCTGGAGCAGCACGATATCTAGAGGCTTGAGGGCGTAGTCGATGGCCTCCAGCGCAGCCTGTAGATGAGCCACGGTGATCTCGACTCCGGGGTCTAGGTGTCGAACGTCCAGAACGACCCCCGGCCCGAAGCACCACTCTAGTGGAACCTGATCGATGGTCCGAGCATCCTCCCCCCCGGCGGTGGGGTGATAATGATACGGAGCGTCGACGTGGGTTCCGGTGTGGGTGATCGCCTGGATCTCCTCCACCGCCCAACCGAGCCCTTTCGAGTAAACCAGGTCTTCAGGCTCGACCCCCATGACCTTCCTCATCATCTGCAGCCCCTCGCCCCCATGGTCGATATACTTGATGGAAGCCGGTAGAGGCTCGTGGGAAGCCTGGTGACTAAGTGAAACGCTGAGATCTACGATACGAAAAGGTGAATTAAACATCTGTACTCGTTCGAATCTCAGCCCGCCGCTCCCCCAACAAAAGGGAAAGCTCCCAGAGTTTCTTTCTGAGAGCTTTATGTATTCTTATTCTTGGCCGGTCGTTCACCGCGAAGCGGTGCCATCCCCCGACCCCATAATAAAGGTGGGGGTTCGTACTTTGACGCTCCCAACAAAAGGGAAAGCTCCCAGAGTTTCTCTCTGGGAGCTTTATGTGGTGGGCGAAGAGGGACTCGAAAGACCGGCCCCAACCTTTGAAACTTGGCCGGTCGTTCACCGCGAAGCGGTGCCATCCCCCGACCCCATAATAAAGGT
>CAZDLH010000284.1:0-1642 GCA_964505925.1 uncultured Burkholderiales bacterium | reverse complement strand
AGCTCCCAGAGTTTCTCTCTGGGAGCTTTATGTGGTGGGCGAAGAGGGACTCGAACCCCCGACCCCCTCGGTGTAAACGAGATGCTCTAGCCAACTGAGCTATTCGCCCACATGGTGACCCGGACGAGATTTGAACTCGCAATCTTCGCCTTGAAAGGGCGACGTCCTAACCGTTAGACCACCGGGCCGTGGTGTTTCCTTGTGGTGGGCCCACCAGGATTCGAACCTGGGACCAACTGGTTATGAGCCAGCTGCTCTAACCGCTGAGCTATAGGCCCACGTTCGGCTATTATAGGGGCGAGGTCCTAGTTGGTCAATAGATTTTTCGAACTCGAAGCCCACCTTTTTGAGATACCTCCGTCAGACCGAAATCCCCCCGGGTTCACGACAGTAAAGCCGCTCTCTCCCGGCTAATCTGCTCGGAGATCCGGACCGCCAGATCCTTCACGGGTACCATGATCAGGTCCTCGACCGAGATCGGCTCTAGAAACTGATCGTGCCACTCGATGTCGCCTTCGGTCACCAGACTCTTTAGGTTCTCATAGCGCTGGCGGAGGTCTTGGAGCACCGAGACCTTCTGAGCGACCTCCACCTGCTTGCGAAACTTAAGGTGCAGCAAGAGGAGCTTCTCGACCCGCCCCCGGGGAGCCAGCGGAACGATGGCGATGGGACGCGCATCTCGACTTCCTCTCCCTAGATAGACCGAACCGTTTCGCACAGACCACTCTTTGGTACCGATCAGCTTCGTCGTGCGGTCGGCCCGGGAGACCATGGTGCTCGCTATCCCGATCTTCTTCAGAGTGCGCACCGTAGAGCCGTCCTCGGGCTCTCCGAAGATACCGAGGTTGTCGACCTCGTAAGCGGTAGCGCCGATGGTCTTATCCAGCACCGAGTTCACTCCGCGCAAGATCACCGCGTCGCGATACGGTACGGCTTCAGGCGACAGCCCCAACTGCTCGAACGGCACGAAGAGCGGGCCGTCGAACACCTCTTCGGTACGGGAGATACCCACCGTAATGGTCTTCGCCTGATGCTTGATAGCGTCGATGGGCCGGCTCAACTCGTGGATGGCCTTAGAGATCACCGAGATCAGGGTTCCCGCAAGCTCCTTCGGGTTGCCCCGGGTCTGGAACTCGGCGGCGAACTGACTCAAAGAGCGGGTACCGATCAGATAGCCCAAGAGCGAGGTTAGCTCGGTGGCTACCTGGACCGAGAGGCTCGAGTTGAAGCGTCCTTTCACCAGGTCGTCCTGGAACCTGTTGGCCAAGACGATCATCTTCGCTAAGCTACGCCCCCTGGGCAGACCGTCGTCGGAGTTGTAGAACGTGACGGCTCTGGCCCTGGCCTCTCGGAGACGCACCGCCCCTTCGTCGATAGCCAACGCACAGAAGTAGCCCCACAGATGACCGACGACCACGTTCAGCAGCAGAGCTGCACAGTCGGAGGCCCTCGGCACGTGGACCACCCCTGCCGCGTACGGAGCGAACTCTTCATAGCCCGCCGAGCAGACCACGATCGGCACCGACTTGTGAGAGCGGAAGATCGCCACCTCTTTGACCGCATCTCTGAGCGCCACTTGACTAAGACCCGCGGTCAGAACCAGACTCAGCGGCTCCGACGAAAGGTCGATATGCTTCTTATC
>CAZDLH010000283.1:0-4258 GCA_964505925.1 uncultured Burkholderiales bacterium | reverse complement strand
CGGCTACCCTGACCCGATCGAGGCTAGGGAACAGCCCGAGCAGTCGCTCGATGGAGCTGACGACGTCGCCGCCCCGAAAGGTGGCGATCACCAGTCGACCTTCCAAAGCCCAAGAGTTCATGGCCTGCACGGTCTCCTGGCTGTAGACCTCATCGATCAAGACGATCTCCGGAGAGCGGCGGGACACCGTATGGTAGCCGGCCTCCCAGGTATCGAAGTCGGTTCCCAACTCCTGCTGGTAGACCGGGCTGAGAAACCCTTCGTAGAGGAAGCGGATCCGGTCTTGCAAGGTGACCACGTGAGCGTTGCGCTCCTCGAGGATCTTCCGAAGCAGTGCCCCGCCGGTGGCCGACCGCCCCGACGTTCGGTTGCCGGTGATCAAGATGATCCCGCTACGGAGTGAAGTGTATCGCTCGAAGGGTTCGGTGAGCCTGAGCTCCTTGAGGGATTTCGGAGCCGGCGGGAGCCTGCGCGCGTTCAGGGAGGGCCGACCCAAGGAAGTGAAGATCTCCACCGCATAAGCGCCTTTGAGCCCGGAATCGGTGAAGGTGAACTGAGTGGTCTCGGGGACCCGGTCTTCGAGGCTCGCCAGAATGGGTGCGAAGTTCACTCGATCCGGGTTCACCGCCAGTCCTGTGCACTGAGGCCGGAGCAGCTCAAAGTCGCCCTCTTCAAACCGCGAAAGCGCCGGTTCATCCTCTTGGAGAAACAGCTCCTGAGCGCCTCGGGACTCCAAGGCGGCGAGCCAATCGGTAAGGTCCATGGCGGCCTCTTCGCAGCCCTCTCAGCCTTTCCTATTGGTGCCTGTCGGATCCGTGCGATCAGGCCCGCCCGACGGCTGTGGGAAACGCCTCTTCTGGAGCAGCGCCGAAGGAGGTGCCAACCACCTCTCGGAAAACAGAGGGGCATGCCCCTAGACTTTGAGATCTTGACCCCTCCCGAGAAAAGACGACCCGGCGGCCCCAGGCGGGGGCGCATCACTACCGAGCGAGGCAGCATCGAAACTCCCGAATTCCTACCGGTCGGGACCCGCGCCACCGTGAAGGCCATGACCCCGCACCAGCTCTTAGAGGTGGGCGCCCAAGGCCTGTTGGCCAACACCTACCACCTGTACCTACGCCCGGGAGCAGAGAGGGTCCGAGAGCTGGGCGGTCTGCACACCATGATGCACTGGCACCGCCCCATCATGACCGATAGCGGCGGTTTCCAAGCCTTCTCGCTGGGGGCGGCCAAAGAGCACGGTGTGGGAAAGATCAGCGGAGTGTTCCCCGGCGAGAACCGGCCCAAAGCCCGGGGCTCCGTGGCGGGCCACAAGGGCGGCTCGACCTTAGCTAAGGTCGACGACGACGGGGTCACCTTTCGCTCCTATGTGGACGGCTCGACCCACCGGTTCACACCCGAAAGCTCGATGGAGATCCAGCGGCTGCTGGGCGCGGATCTGGTCTTGGCCTTCGACGAATGCACCTCTCCGCTGGCCGGCCGGGAGTACACCGAACGCTCTTTAGAGCGGACGCATCGCTGGGCAGTGCGCTGCCTCGAAGCCCCACTGGCGCCCCACCAGAGCCTCTACGGCATCCTCCAAGGGGGCGCTTACCGAGACCTCCGGCAACGGGCCTTGGAGTTCATGGCCCCCCTGCCCTTCGACGCCTTCGCCATCGGAGGCTCGCTCGGTGAGACCAAAGACGAGATGCTCAGCGTGCTCGAGTGGACCGTTCCTCACCTTCCTGAGGATAAGCCTCGCCATCTTCTAGGGATCGGGGAGATGGTCGATCTCTTCGAGGGGGTGGAGCGCGGGATCGACACCTTCGACTGTGTGATCCCCACGCGGTTCGCTCGCACCGCGAACGTGATGGTGTCCCCCCACCATCCCCATCGGACCCGGCGCGGCACGCTGAACCTGCGCCAGGCGCGATACCGTGACGATCTGGCGCCGATCGAGGCGGACTGCTTCTGCTACACCTGCCGCAACTTCAGCCGCGGCTATCTGCGCTACCTTTTCGGGTGTGAGGAGATCTTAGCTAGCACGCTGTGCTCGATCCATAATGTGGCGGCCCTGCTGCGACTCACCCGGGAGATCCGTACAGCGCTCGAGCTGGATACCTTCAGCGCGCTAAAAGATCGGTATTTGGCGATGCGGCCCGTCCCGTGAGGACGGAACTCACATGATCCCGGATAGGTCGGCTCGGGCTACGAGCTGCTCTTCGTCGAGGATCGTGATCCTGTGTCGCCGGATGGTGATCAGCCCGTTATCCTTCATCTCGTTGAGGATCTTGGTGACGGTCTCCCGGGTCGTTCCGACCAGGTTCGCTAGCTGCTGGTGCGTCAAGGCCTGATCGATCAAGGTGTGCCCCTGGGGCGATCTCTTGCCCATCTGCTGGCTCAGGTTCAAGATTTTTCGCGTCACTCGACTGTAGCTGTCCAGGAAGGCCATCGAGGCGATATCGTCGGTGAGGACCCGGACCCGACGGGTCAACTGCCGTAGCATCGGGATACTCATCCTGGGATAGGTCTCTAAGAGCCGAGCGAAGTCGCGCTTGTTGATGGACAGTAGCGTGCTTTGCTCTAAAGCGATCACGGTGGCCGAGCGGGGAACGTCGTCTAGCAGCGCCAGTTCGCCTAAGAACTGAAACGGTGTCAGGATCGTCAGAGTCAACTCTTTCCCCTCGGCGTTGACGAGCTCGACCTTAACGCTGCCGGATGTCAAGACCAAGAACTCATCCCCAGGGTCGCCCTGTCGAAACAGGACCTCCTTCTTCTCGAACTCTTTCCTCGTCACAATGGTGGCGAGATGCTCTAAGTCCGTCGGTTCCAGACCTGAAAATAGGGGAACCTGGGCTAATGTGTCGGTCACGTTCTGCACGCCCATCTGTTCTCAAGGTCCAGACCCCTATCCTCTTCCAGCGGACCCGAGCCGCCCGAAGTCGGTCTCGAAGGCTGAGTTGCGTCCGAAAACGGGGCGTAATTTGGAGCTATAGGATCTATGAACCGCGCTAGTAGCCAAGATGAGCAGAAGGAAGGTCGCGCTCAGATGGGAAAACTGCTACCAGTAGAGGGGCTGGCGAAAACTGACTGCAGGTAGTGAGCCAGAGTGCTTCCGATCATCGGAGTCACAGGAATAGAAGGAGACGAAGGGTCGCCCGAACGGTCCGTTCGTGACCTTTCTTAGCGAGAAGAGTCTCGATGAGCGATGTAGAAGTAGCGAGCGCGCCATACACGGATGAACTGCTCGACCCGGGGGACCTCGGAACCCTGAGGAGAGTTCAGCGTGCGCTGAGCGTGTCTTCGCAGCTGAGCCTCGGCATATTTTTCGAGCATACCGAGCTCCACTGTCTGGTAGCCCATCCAGAAGACAGACTGCAGCCACTCTTCTTCTCCTGCCACGCCCCCCGAAGAATCTGGCAGACCGATCTCGTCCCCGCCATCGAGGACGGGGACGGGTTCCGTCGGGTCGAGGGGCCGAACGGCTTGACCTTTCTACTCTACCCATTCGGCTCGGGTACTCAGGCCCGAGGCTGGGTGATCGGTGGTCCGGTCCCCGAGAGGCCTCTCAAGGGTTTCGAAGTTCAGAGCTTGAGCGGAACTCTACGGGTGCCGTCGGACACCTTGACCTCTATCCTGGCGAGCCACCCCTCGCCAGTGCCGATGGACCTCGGCCACGTAGAAGAAACCTTAGAGACGCTGGCCGATCTGGTGCTCCATCTGTGTCGGGAGCGGCGACAACGCTCCCGGGACCTAGAGATCTTCCGTTCCCTTTACGAGGTCGGTAGCGCCCTGGGGACCTCCCTTCGTCTCGAGGATGTCTTGAAAAAAGTCATGGACGAGGCCATCACGCTCATGCGCGCAGAGAACGGCAGTCTGATGCTCGTGGACGAGATCCGCTCGGAGCTCAAGATGCTTGTGGCCCAAGGTCTCGACGACCAGATCGTGACCACCACACGGGTCAACCTCGGCGAGGGTATCTCCGGGTGGGTCGCCCAAGAAGGACAGCCCAGGCTTCTACTGAGAGGGGTCAAGGACCAAGCTAGCCGCTCCGACGAGACCCCCGAGGTGCTGGAGTCGGCGATGTGCGTCCCGCTTAAGAGTAAGGACCGATGCATCGGAGTCCTCAACTTGAGCGGGCGAAAAGACGGCGGGGATTTCACCGAGGACGACCTTCAGATTCTGACCATCCTGTCCTCCCACGCCGCCTCGGCTATCGATATCGCCCAGCTGTACCGGAAGGTCACAAGCCAGGTCGAACACCTCGAGGCGCTCTACA
>CAZDLH010000282.1:0-4316 GCA_964505925.1 uncultured Burkholderiales bacterium | reverse complement strand
CTGGAAGATGTTTCTCCAGTACCTCTTCCAAGATTCGCCGGTGCTCACCCGTAAGCGGTGGCTCTCGCTCATCGGGAAATCCTTCGCCGACGCTCCGGACGCCGAAGTCCTGACGAGCAGACTCGAAGAGGCGGCGAAACTCCTCGTAAACCTGCTAGACCGAGACCGGGACCGCCGGTTGAAGCCCGAAGACTTCCACCACTTCTTCCGAGCCCTATCCAGCTCCGAACAGGAAGCCGAAGAGGCCTTCGAGCAGCTGGACACCACCGGGGACGGCGCTCTCACCGAGCTAGAGATTCAAGCCTACCTCAAGGAGTTCTTCTGCGGAAAAGAGCCCGGTGCATCGGGGGATCACCTGTTCGGGGTGATAGGGGCCGTCGAACCTTAGCACCGTTAGCACCGTTAGCACCGCCTATCCTCCCCCTGCGTGCAGCGCACGATGAACCTTCTGGGAGAGCTTCGGCCCGATCCCCGGCGCCCGAGCGATCTCTTCAGGCGTAGCCTGCCTGAGTGTCTTGAGCGACCCGAAATAGAGCATCAGGTTCTGTTTTTTTACCTCTCCGAGCCCCGGGATGTCGTCGAGGGCGGAGCTGCGTCCGACTTTTTGTCGTAGCTTTCGATGGTAGGTGACCGCAAAGCGGTGGGCCTCATCGCGGAGGTGAGTCACCACCGCCAAGGCTTCCGAGTCGCGGGGTAGCTCCACCGGCTCTGAGCGGTCCGGGAGATAGAGGAGCTCGCGCTGCTTGGCTAGGCCCACCACCGGGGCCCGATCGCCGTAGCCGAACTCTTCGAGCGCCCGCACCGCTGAACTCAGCTGCCCCTTACCCCCATCGACGATCAGAAGATCTGGCAGAGCGCTGTACTTTCGCGAATCCGATCTGTCGGAAAAGCGCCGAGACAGAACCTCGTGCATCATGCGAAAGTCGTCGGGCGTATCCCCGCTTCGAATGCGAAAGCGCCGGTACTGGTCGGTCCTCGGCAAACCGTTCTCGAAGACCACGAGAGAGCCCACCGCCTGCTTTCCGTGAGTGTTGGAGATATCCACGCACTCCAAGCGCCATAGCTCCCCTCGAAGCCCGAGCGCTCCCGCCAACTCCTCCAAGGCTCGGCGCCGCCTTTGGGGGCGATCGGTGGCCCGTTTGAGCCCGGCGCTATCCAGATGGTGCTTCGCGTTCTTTAGGGCGAGCCCCAGCATTCGTGCTCGAGCCCCGCGCACCGGCTCGCGCAGAATCACCTTCCGGCCGGCCCGCTCGCTCAGCCAGTCGGCGAGCACCCGATGGTCCTCGGGCAAGGCGCTCACCAGGATCGTCTTCGGTAGCGTGAGCGGCAGGGCGTAGTGCTCCTTGATAAAAGCGGAGATCTGCTCGGAAGGGGGCGCCTCTCCGGGAGCATCCAGCAGAAAGGAGCGCTGGTCTGTGAGCTTACCGCCCCGCACCATCAGCAGGTGAACGGATACCGTTTCACCCTCCGAGGCGAGCCCTAAGTAGTCTTCGTCGTGTTCGGAGTTGGCCCACACGACGTGCTGCTTCTCCACCACGCTCTCGACGTCTTGGAGGGTATCGCGAAGCTGCGCGCAAGCTTCGAAATCCAGAGCGGCCGCTCTTTCGGCCATGCGCTGCTTCAAGCGACGGATAAGGCCGTCGGAGCGCCCCTCGAGAAACTCCAATGCGCCTTGAACCTGCTCGGAGTACTGCTCCGGCGTCACGTAGCGAGTGCACGGCGCCGTACAGAGTTTGATGTGATAGTCGAGACAGGGGCGCTCCGCGACCTTCGACATATCGAGCTTACAGGTTCGGATGGCGAAGATCTTCCTCAGCAGCTTAACGGTTCGCCGCAGAGCCCCCGCGTCGGGGTACGGACCGAAATATCTGTGATCCTTGCGCTTGGGTCGACGCACGACCCGGAACTTCGGATAGGTCTCGGAGGTCGTCACCTCGAGGAGCGGGTAGCGCTTGTCGTCGCGATACTTCACGTTAAAGTAGGGGCGGTGCGTCTTGATCAGGTGGCACTCCAACACCAGAGCTTCGACGGGCGTGTCGACCAGGATCACTTCCACATCGGCGACTCTGGAGACGAGCCAAGCGATCCGACGACTATGCTGAGCCCCCGGTTGGAAATAAGAGCGCACCCTCTGCCGAAGGCGGGTCGCCTTTCCGACGTAGAGCACACGCCCGACCGCATCCTTGTGAAGATAGACTCCGGGGGAGTCGGGCAGCCCAGCGAGGCGCTCTTCTAAGGCGCTGCCCTCACTATCGAACGAGGCTTCCCTTAAACCGGGAACTACTATTCTTCGGGTTTCATCCATATCGTTTCTATAGCTTCCGCAACCCTAGCCCAGAGCTCCGCATCATCGGATACCGGCGACCCCAGCACGAGATCCGGCTGTACACCGACCCCCTCGAGGTCCGTCCCCGATGGGCTTTTATAGGTTGCGGTCGTAAATTTATAAGCGCCTCCGTCGGGCAGGTGCACCAGCTTCTGAACGCTTCCCTTACCGAAGGTCGGCCATCCCATCACGGTGGCTCGCCGGTGGTCCTGCAGCGCGGCCGCTAGGACTTCCGCCGCGCTGGCGGTCCTCCCGTTGACCAGGAGCAGGAGCTCTCCCCTTCGCGGTTTCCCTCCGACGGCGTAGCGCACGTTCTCCTCTACGTGAGAATCGATGATCACCACCGGAGTTCCCGAGTCCAAGAACAGCGAGCTCAGCTGCAGGCTGGCCACTAGATAGCCGCCGGTGCAGTCTCGAAGATCGAGGATCACCCCGGCCACCCCCTCCCGAGCCAAGCGCTCCCAAGCGTCGAGCACACCCGAGAGGCTGCGGTCGTGGAAGCCGTGCACGGAGATCAACCCGACATCGTCTCGACTCGGTAGCCGACGTACGGTCACGCTAGGTGGGAGAAGGATCTCCCTTTCAAAAGTCCGGCTGTAGCGCTGCTTCTCACGAAGAAAAACCGCCGTGAGTTGGGCTCCCGCCTCTCCGGTACTCAGCTCGCGATTCAGCTCGGGCACCGTCAAGGAGCGACGGCTCTCCTCGATGGAAACGCTCTCGGACGCTGGAGAAGCGCCGCGGACCGATAGAGACGTTCCGTCCCATTCGGCCAGGACGTCCCCAGGCAGTACTCCGCTGCGCTCGGCTGGACTGCCCGGCCAGACCGCGATCACCAGGAAGTCCTGGCCGCGGGCTTCAACCTCCAGACCGATCCCCACGACCCTATTCTGCTCGATCCGGTTCTGGTAGTCGGCGTACTCGAGCGGGTCGAAGGCCGCAGAGTACGAGTCGGAGAGAACCTCCGCCACGGTGTCCACCGCTACGTAGTCAGCCCTTCGACCGCTACCACTCGGCCCACCACTGGTCTGCAACCGGTCCAAGAACAGCTGGAACCGCTCCACCGCCCGGACCGAATCCCAGGGGGTGGGCTCAACATAGCTGGGTAGCCCCGCGGCTTCCGCCCCGGTGAGCCCCGCCCAGTTACTCCTCGTTCTCTCCCCCAGAGCCCGCAGGGTCGAGCGCTCGTCGATCGGTCGATGAAAGTCGCGCCGCAGCGCCGTCCAAGCGGTCGCGAAGACCTCGGGTTCCGCCGGGGGCGCATCGGGGGAACCGGGTGCGACCACGACCCCTACGAGGTAGACCGCGCAGCAGACGATGACCAGCAACGAACAGAGGAGCTGGAGCCTTCGACGGCGGTAAAACATGCGAGGGCAGCGCCGGACCGGGCGCTAGGAAGTCAAGCCGAGAGCGGGTCCGAGATCGAAGCGAAAAAGCTCTGGCCGGCCCGCGTTCGGAAAGCGCACCAGCAGCTCTTCGAAGAAGTGACCCTCTTCGGTCTCCAGATAGTACCGCTCGAGCACCTGGGGCTCTCCCCTACCCAAAGAGCGGAGGTAGCGCCACTGTTCGGCTCCCGTGCGCACCCTCGGGTGACGCACCTCTCCAGCGGTGTCCTCGATCTTCTCGAGCTGTTCGATAAGAGAGCCGATGGCCGCCTGATACTGGGAGTCCTCCTCGAGCTCAGTGCTGGTCCCTTCGAGCTCCACCACCCGACTCGGTTCGATACCCACATCGTTGATATCTTCACCCCTCGGCGTGCGGTAGTGCGCGGTCGTGATCTTGACCCCTGAGCCGTCGGGCAGACTGAAGATCTTCTGAACCGATCCCTTGCCGAAGCTCTTCACTCCGATCAGCTCGGCTCTCTCGTAGTCGGCCAGGGCGGCCGCAGTGATCTCCGAGGCGCTCGCTGAATACTGATTGATCAACAGCACCAGAGGCTGAGGCCCACGGAGGGAGGGCCGGGTTCGGTAGATCCGGTTACCGGTGCCTCGCT
>CAZDLH010000281.1:0-4320 GCA_964505925.1 uncultured Burkholderiales bacterium | reverse complement strand
AGTAACCCCACTACAACCCCCCCCCCGGCTATCCGCGCCCTAAGGGTGGGCCACCACCACTATGCCGCGACCGTGAGCCGGGCCCAAATTTAGAGGCGCCCGTCTCACGTTCGTTGCCCTCGGCGATACGATTAAGGGCGACCGGAGAATACGGTCCGCCAGAAATGGTCGTCGGCGAGATCGAGGGGCATCTTCAGGCTGTTGTCGGCGTAGCCGTGCCATCCGCCGCGTTGAACGATCAGCTTGGCGGTCGGCAGCTCTTCTTCGTAGAGGGCGGCGTGCAAGGGGGTCTGCCCGTGATGGCAGACCGGATTCACGAAGGCGCCAGAGTCGATCAGCAGTCGGACGGCTTCGAGTTCCCCCTCATCGGCGGCCTCGTGAAGAGCCGTTTCGCCTTTGCGATCTTGGGCGTCGAGGTCGATGCCGCGCTCTATCAGTAGCTTCATGACTTCGAGCTCACCCTCGTCAGCGGCCTCGTGAAGGGCGGTCTCTCCGCTGGAGTCTCGCAGGTTCACGTCGACGCCCGCATCCAACAAGCGACGAACTTCGTCTACGTCGCCCTCCTCGGCGGCTCGATGTAGCGCGGGGGTCGCTAGAGCGGGCAGAGTCAACCCCAGAACGAGAGCCAGGATCATCAGGCGCATAAGCTGTTCCTTTCCTCTGGGCGGCGCCCAGTTCGCAAAGTGAAGATGGAGCTACCTTCGCGTACTTGGAAAGCGAACCTGTCGGAACCTCGCTGTACTGTATCGAGGCGGGGAGCAGGGTGGATGTCCCCGGAAAGAGAAGTATCCCAGAGTGAGGTACTGTCTGCTCTTCATCTCGTTTCTCGTTCCCTTCCTTTGGGCTTGGCTCGAGGCGCTCTGGGGACATGGGGCGGTTTCGCTTCTGAAGGACGCAGAGCTGAGGGAGTCGATCTGGTTCTCCGCGCGTCTCAGCGCCGGCATGGGGCTTTTGGTCGGCGGTGGGCTGGCTTTCTGGGCCCCTTTCCTGAAGGCTAGAACACTGGAAACGTTCACCTTCTCCCTGGTCACTTCGGTGGTCGGTGGTGTGGTCTCGGGGGTGCTGTGCCTCTTTACTCTAGCTCTTTCCGGAGTGGTACCCGGGCTCGAACCTAGTACCCGCATCAGCCTGTTCCTCGGGCTCTATCTGTTCGCTATACTCCGGATGATCCGTTGGGAGAAATGGCTGACGACCTGGAACGGGCCGAAGAGCAAGGGCTCCGGAAAGGTCTAGGTCGAAAATCGCGTGTCTCCCGGTCTAGCGCTGATATGCGGTATCGGTATCATCTCACTGCCTTGGATCTTGATCGGCTCGTGCGTGGTGCGAGCTGCGAGAAGAGCGGTAGCGGACACCCAGGTCGGAAAGCACTGGCTCCGGGTCTGTTTCGGTGGGATTATGCGAGCCACCCTCACAGCTATCTTGCCGATCTCTTTCGGCATCAGCGTGCTCATCATCACCTACCACGAGGCCCAATCCGGTCTCCAGGATCAGCTGTACTTCATCGGCGTGTTCTTGATACTCGGGCTTTTTCTAGCCGGTCTTTTAGGTCTATTTTTGAGCCTCATCGCTTTCGGGGCCGGTCTCTACCGACTCGACAGGGTGGTGCCCGCTCTCAAGGCGACGATAGTCTTGCTGGCGACGTCCTCGGTCTTCAGCCTGACTCAGGGCAGCTTCTGACCGCACGAGCGCTCTCGGCTCGCCAACTTCGAGGCCGCGATGGTGGCCCGGTGCAGAACCCGCTGTCCGTCGACCTCCGGCAGCACGTAGGCCAGATAGCTACTCCCGTCTTCGCGCATCAGCTCGGCCAGCGAGGGTGGCTCTTGGGTGAACAGCACCCGATCGCCGTCGAGCATCAGCTTTACCCCCTCTCGAGCTCGCTCTAGACTCAAGTCGCGGTGCTCTTTTTGCTCGGCGGATGAAGCGCCGCCCTCGAGATAAGCGGTGAAGCGCACCTCTGCGAGTTCACCGAAGTCTCTACCGAGCGTGAACATTTTGGGCTCAGGCGCGGCTTCGGCTCTTCGACGTTGCAGCTCTTGGGGCCGGGCGGTCGCCCCCCTCGAGTCGAACCCCGGCAGCAGACCCCGGCGCTGCATAACCTCGCGGATCAGAGTTTGCCGGCTGCCTCCGTTGAACTCGGCGTCGCCCGCTAGCAGATGGGCCGCCATAGCTTTGAAGCTGGTCTCCGAGCCGCGGCAGGCGAACTCCATCTGACCCACCAGTAGGCGCCAGCCCTCGGCGCCTGCGGCCATCAGAGCTCGCGCGGGGTCCGCACCGGCCCCCCGGTGCTCGTCGGAGATGCCGTCGAGCAGTTCGTAGAAGGCCCCGGACCAGAGTCGGGAGAAATCGTGCTCCTGGTACCCTAGGCGGTGCTCATCGCCGGTAGGGGGGAGGGTGCTGGGATCGCGCCAAGTGAAGCTGTTGAAGGAGGAGCGGATTCCGCCCTCCATCCCCAGAGCCGCTCCGAAACCCTCGCCCACCTCCGAGAGCAGGTTCTGCCGGGAAGAGAGATCGCCGTTGTCGGTCTGGCGGACCGCCGCCTCCACAGTTTTGCGACAGCCTAGGCTCATCAGCAGGGCCACCACGTCGCTGAACGCTTCGTGGAAGGCCGCGGTCTCTACGCCCATGCCGTGGAGGTAGTTGGGGCGCAAGGCGTCCAGGATGGCGTGGCCCGCTTCGTGGGCGGCCACCTCGCCGGAGCTGCCG
Organism: uncultured Burkholderiales bacterium; assembly: GCA_964505925.1. Lineage (GTDB taxonomy): Bacteria > Vulcanimicrobiota > Xenobia > Xenobiales > JADMJV01 > JAEXNA01. The sequence goes on along the minus strand of CAZDLH010000281.1, from coordinate 1,617 downwards.
GTGCTCGTCGAGCCCACTTCGAAAAAGTGCACCCCTTCGAGCTCCCGGGAGTAGAAGGCGTTCGGCCAGATGCCGGTGTCCGGCGATACCGTCAGGTGCTTGCTCGGGAAGGCCCACTCGAGCTCCTTTCCGGTCAGCTCGCCGTACCACTTTTGGAAGGTCTCGACGGTGGCTGCGGTGGCCGAGAAAGCGTTGGCGGCGCTAAAGGATGGGCTATCGCTGGGGTAGACGTAGTCCCCGTCCGGGTTTGGATCGAGGCGGTAGTCCGGGTCGTCGGTCAGTCCGAAGAGCTGCCCGTGGAGCAAGAGAGCTCGACGGTTCTGAAGCCGTACGTTCTCGGTCTCCGGAAGCGCTGCACCAGGCCGGGTCCCGAGGGTGAGCACGGTGCTGTCTAAGGTCTCCGGGTCCTGGGAGTTGTAGCTGAAGCGCCGAGGTTCCAGGCGTTGAGGAGCGGTCTGTGACTCCAGGTCGGAGCTGGCAGATTCGAAGAGGGGGGGATGGGGGCTCGGGGTCGGGTGGGTGAGCTTCATTGCATATCCTTTCAGGGGGAGCCCGATCGCCTTCGATGCGTGTTGGGCTCGGTTGGCTCTAGAGATAAGCGTAAGGCATAGCTCGGGTGCGGTGGTGTCCGGTAGGTTATCTTCGTCTGAACCGGCTCTGAAAGCCGGAGAATGCCCCGCGCCGGCGGCCCTTCCAGGGTCCTGACCGCTGCGGTTCGAACTCGGCTGTATGGACCAAAACTTCTTTATGTTCACCGGCACCGCAGGCTACTTGACCGACGAGGATCTCGAGGCCGCGGTGAACTGCGCCCTGGCACTGGAAAAGCCGCTCTTGATCCGAGGCGAGCCGGGCACCGGAAAGACCCTCTTAGCCGAAGCGGTGGCCGAGGGGCTGCAGGCTCCCCTCTTCACCTGGCACGTGAAGAGCACGACTCGAGCCCAGGAGGGTCTGTACACCTACGATGCGGTGCAGCGCCTGTACGACTCCCGCTTCGGGGACCGCGATGTGAACGACATTCGGCAGTATATCAAGCTGGGTCCGGTGGGTCAGGCTTTTCGCTGCGAGCGTCGGACGGTGCTCTTGATCGATGAGGTCGATAAGGCCGATATCGAGTTCCCCAACGATCTGCTCCACGAGCTCGACCGGATGAGTTTTCGCATCAGTGAGACCGACGAAGAGGTGACCGCCCAGCATCGGCCGGTAGTGATCATCACCAGCAATAACGAGAAGGAGTTGCCGGACGCTTTTCTGCGCCGCTGCGTGTTCCACTTCATAGAGTTTCCTACGCCAGAGTTGATGCAGAGGATCGTCGACGTGCACCACCCCGCCCTCGACCGTAGCTTGAAGAGCCAAGCGGTGGAGGCCTTCTACAACCTGCGGGAGGTGCAGCACCTCCGGAAACGGCCCAGCACCAGCGAGCTGCTCGACTGGATCGCGGCTCTGAAAGCCGCCGGCATCGCCGACGTCAGTCTAGACGGTGCGCTGCCCTTTATCGGGACGCTCTTGAAGCGGGAGCAGGATCTGGCCGCGATAGCCGAGCGGATGGCGGGCAAAAGGAGCTGGCGTAACTGATGGTCGTGGGGTTCCTGTACGCGCTGCGGAGCCGGGGGGTCCCGG
>CAZDLH010000280.1:0-4321 GCA_964505925.1 uncultured Burkholderiales bacterium | reverse complement strand
GGCAGGCTACTCATCACCGACGAGCGCACTCGCTGGACCCTGAACGGCGCCTCGAGCCGAGCCGAGGAGCTGACCGAGGCGCTAGCCGCGGGCTCTCTTCTCACGGCCATCGTGCAGAGCGGGGACGACGGTCTACGCGCCGAGCGAGTGGACCTGTTCGGACCCCAGGGCTCCAGCCCCAGCATCGACCTCCGCCTGGAGCTCGCCGGAGCCCCCGCCCTAGCCCCCGCAGGCCAGGGCAGCTATCGGCTGAGCAGGATCGAGCGAACCAGGCTCGGACTGGGTCCAAATCCGCTGCTGACCATACCTGGCTTCGTGCGCGACTTGCCGGCGGAGGTGGAGCCGTCCGGCACCCTGCGGTATCGCCTGCCGGCCCCTGCGGGTCGAGATCTGGTGGCCACCCCATCCTTCCTGAGCGACCAGAACAGCTCCACCGTCTTTCGGGGCCCTTCCTTGACCGTCTCCAGTAGCGGCCCCATCGTCACCTCCTATGGACCACAGCGGCTCTCCCTACGCGCCGGGGCCTCCCCCGGATGGCTAGACCTGAACTCTCCAGCGGGTCTCCTAGACCCGAACAGTATCGAAGTGACCTCCTCTCCCGGTTTAAACTTAGAGCGGCTAGAGCGCAGGGTGGACCGCAGTCAGTTCTATCTTCGACCAGAAGCTCTAGGGTCGTTCGAGATCCGCGCCTCGGCCACCGATCGGCTGGGCCGCCGAGTAGAGAAGTCCTGGTGGGTGACGGTCGGCCCCTGATTGACACGGATCCCCGTGCTGATTATACTGGCGCTTCAGTTTTGAGGGCGATGATCGGGCGCCTATACCTTCCGATCGGACCTTGAAGACTGCAGGACTCGAACCGTGTACGTACAGATCGCAGATATAGAGAGTGGCCCCGGACTCTGGAAAGACTTCTCGGCTCGAGAAACGCTGGACTTCCCGGATCTCGAGACCGATGGCGATGTTTCAGTGGACCTTCGGATCACCAACGCCGGAACCAGAATGCTGGTCCAAGGAGCGGCGCAAACGCGCCTGGTGATCCGCTGCGCTCGCTGCAATGAACCGTACCCGGAACCGATAGATATAGAGCTCGATGAGAATTTCGTGCCCGCCGAGAGCCCCGAGGCGGAAGCCGAAGGGCTCGAGAAGTACGAAATTTTGACCTACAGAGAGGATCGGATCGTTTTAGATGAAATGCTGCGCCAGAACTTCTTGGCAGCAGTGCCGATCCAGCCGATCTGCCGAAACGGAAAGTGCCGCGGACTGTGCGACCAGTGCGGCGCCGACCTGAATAACGAAAAATGTAGTTGCGAACACGACGAGATCGATCCCCGGTGGGCGGCGTTGAAAACCTTCAACGAGAACGCCTCAGGCGATCCGAGTCTCAACTAGGAGGAACGCCCCGATGGCTGAACCGAAATACAGAATGTCCCGCTCCCGCACGCGTAAGCGGCGGTCACACCTGGCGCTCACGCCCCCGAATGTGATCCCTTGCTCGAACTGCGGAGCACCGACCCTGCCCCACCGGGTCTGTCGCTCGTGCTATAGCTATAAAGGCCGGCAGATCTGGTCTGAAAAAGACGAAGAGTAGAGGCGCCTCTTAGAATGCCTGGGGTCGGAGTGCTCGCCGTTGCTCACTACGCCCCGGTACGGGTGCTGAGCAATCGAGAACTGGAGTCCAGACTCGACACCAGCGATGAGTGGATAGCCTCCCGAACCGGCATCAAGGAAAGACGGATCGCCGCCGATGAGGAGTCCACCTCTACCTTGGCGATCGAAGCGGCCTCCCGGCTTCTCGAGCAGACCTCTACCCCTCGCGACGAGATCGATCTGGTCCTGGTTGCTACCATGACGCCGGACAGCGTCCTGCCGGCTGTAGCCGCTAGGGTGCAGCACGCGTTGGGGCTCAAGAACGCCGGCGGCTTCGACATCTCGATCGCCTGCTCCGGCTTCGCCTATGCCCTAACGGTGGCGCTATCGTTCGTCGAGACGGGCTTCGCGCAGAAGGTGTTGGTGATCGGCGCCGACGTCATGAGCCGAGTCATGGACTGGTCCGACCGGGGCACCTGCGTGCTCTTCGGAGACGGGGCGGGCGCCGCCTTGGTCGGGCGGGTCGCCGACGGCTACGGTCTGCTAGCCCAAGAGCTCGGGTCCGACGGTACCGGGGGGGACCATCTGACCATCCCGGCCGGAGCCGGCAGAGCGCCGGTCGAGCCGAACGACACCCACCACACCCTTCAGATGAACGGCCGCGAAGTCTTCCGCTTCGCGGTTTCGGCCATGGGGGGCTCAGCTCTCAGGGTGGCCCAGAAAGCTGGTCTGTCGCCGGACCAGATCGACCTCTTCATCCCTCACCAAGCGAACATCCGCATCATCGAGTCCGCTGCCAAGAAGCTGGGGATCGGTATGGACCGGGTGTTCGTGAACCTGGATCGGTACGGGAACACCTCCTGCGCCTCGATCCCCATCGCCCTGTCGGAGGCCACCGCCGCCGGCCGCCTCCGAGACGGTCAGACCGCGGTGATCGTCGGCTTCGGCGGCGGGCTGGCTTGGGGCTCCCTGGTTCTCCGTTGGGGAGGAAGCGGCGGGAAATCTGCAAAGGCAGCCTCACTATGAGCACACCCGAACATCCTCTGTCTGGAAAGACCGCACTAGTCACCGGCGCGGGCCGGGGTATCGGCCGCGCGATCGCGGCCGAACTGGCCTTCCGAGGGGCCCGCACCCTCCTGGTAGCGCGCTCGGCGGAGCAGCTCGAATCGGCGGTCCAAGAGATCGTCGATGCCGGCGGAGAAGCGGTGGCTATCGCCGCCGACCTGACCTCGGAGGAGGGTCTCCAAAAAGTGGCTGGCCATCCGGAGTTCAGCCAGGTCGGGATCCTGGTGAACAACGCCGGTCTGACCCGCGACACGGTTCTTCTACGAATGAAAGACGAGCAGTGGGACCAGGTCTTGAACCTGAATCTACGCGCCTCCTTTCAACTCACTCGCGCTGCCGCCAAAGGCATGATGAAAGCTCGAACCGGTCGGATCGTTAATATCACTTCTGTGATCGGGATCCGAGGCAATGCAGGACAAGCGAACTATGCCGCCAGCAAAGCAGGTCTCATCGGGTTTACGAAATCGGTGGCGAGGGAATTAGGACCGAGAAATATCACCGTCAACGCGGTTGCCCCCGGATACATCGACACTGAGATGACCGACGTCCTACCGGACAAGGTCAAGGAGGGCATCTTGGCTCAGATACCGCTGGGCCGGATGGGGCGTCCGCAAGATATTGCGAGAATGGTGGGCTTCTTAGCTCATCCTGACAGCGACTACATCACAGGGCAGGTATTCAACGTCGACGGTGGAATGTTGTGACCTCCCGGAGGAAATTATGTCTGATATTCAAGATCGTGTGAAAAAAATTATCGTTGAGCAACTCAACGTGGAAGAAGAGCAGGTGACTCCCACCGCTCACTTCGTTGAGGATCTGGGAGCCGACTCGCTGGACATCGTCGAGATGGTCATGGCTTTCGAAACGGAGTTCGAACTGGAGATCCCAGACGAAGACACCGAAAAGATCACCAACAGCCAGGACGCTGTCGCCTATATTCAGGAGCGAATGGTGGAAGCGAACGCTTAGCTTCGACTCCTTTTCCGAACCCGGTTCGCTCAAGACGGACCGAAGAATGCAGAAAGCCCGCTAGGCGCGACCCAGCGGGCTTTCTGCATTGTCTCGTAAGGTGCGGGAGTTCTAAATCCTGCTAGGCACCGGTCTAAGTCCGGTTTAAGGAGTCGGAGTCGCGTCGGGTTTCACCTGGAAGCTCTGCACCAGCGCCTGGAAGTGATGCACCTCGGCGCTGTAGTCGCCGGACGGTACCAACAGAGATAGGGTGTAGTGGCGACCGTCCCGGGTGAAGTGGACCTGCTCGCCCTTCTCTTTGGTGGCTCCGCTGCCGTACTCGAAGATCATGTGGAAAGCGTTCACCCCCAGGACCTTGATGTACTCCTGCTTGAGGATCTCACCGTCGCGCTTCACCACCCACAACGCGATCTGATTGAGTGTCTCCTGGTCGTTCTCGAGCTCGATCAGCGCCCCGGCCTCGTCGATGTGCTGCTCCACCGAGGTCACCGAGATCAGACCCTTGGCTTCAGGCTTACGGAAGATGACGCCCAACACCTCATCGCTCGGCTGCCCGAGGTCCGCCTCTTCTAGACTCAAGGTCTCGATCGACTCCACCCAAGGGCTCGGGGGCGCCACGAACGAGACCGATTCCCCCCGGAGACGGTAGTTCTTCTCATCTCCCAAGGCTGAAAGACTCGGATTCTGGCAAGCCGATACC
>CAZDLH010000279.1:0-4357 GCA_964505925.1 uncultured Burkholderiales bacterium | reverse complement strand
GCACCTCGATGCTGGAGATCAGTACGATCTCGACGGTGCGCTCATCGAGCCGGTGGAAGCTAAGGCTGTCGAAGGTTCGCCCGAGCTGCTGGATCGAGCCGCTGCCGTCGAGTCGCCGCACAGTGAGCTGCTGGGTGACGGGATTTCGTCCTATACGAAAGACCGGGTAGTCGGGGGTTCGAGGGGCGAAGGGCTCTTCCGGGTCCAGTAGGTGTGCGGGGGCGTGAAAATGGATCTCGCTGTCGGACTCCCCGATCGGGGGATGGCTAATGGCCGGGTCGACTTCGGTGGGCGGGATAGCCGAGCGGAGCAAGAGGGTGAGACGCTGCATGACGCTTCGGTGTTGGGCTCGCACCTCGATCCGGACCCCTCCCCCTTCGGTACTACTGCGAGCTTGAGCAAAGATCGAGGCGAACATAGCCGCAAGCAGCAGGAGTAAGGACATAGAGACGATGAGTTCGGTGAGCGTCAGCCCTGCCCGAACGAAACGCTTGGAGCCAGGCAGCGGGCGCCTCTGGCTGCGGGAGTCATCAGGGAACACGGGCTAGTCCTCGGATCTGAAATTCGGAGTCGCGGGTCTTGTCTTTCCAGAAGACGGTGACCTCGATGGAGTAGAGCTTGTATTCGAAGCTGTCCGGGTTGTCGGAGAGTCGGTGGGTGACCAGCCGACGCTGGAAACCGGTAGCTGCTGGGAAATCGTCCTGGAAGGGAGGGGCATCGAGAGCCAGGCGAGCTTCCGGAGGATCATCGAAGCTGGCGTGAAGAAACAGCTTCCGCTCCTTCGTGAGATCGAAGAGCTTGCGTGCGTGGTAGACACCTCGCTGGTGGTTTTCGGAGCTCTGGACCCCGCGCAGTCCGAAAGCGATGGTTCCAAGCAAGGCCAAGAGGACCAGCGTAACTAAAGTCGCGGCCCCGAGAGTTTCGAGTAGGGAGGTTCCCCGCACGCAGGTCGAGCGGGGCGGCGCTGGATTCATAGCGGCTGCTCTCGCCAGGAGCGGACGGTGAGTTCGGTACCAGCGGTGCTGGGATACTCCGGAGGCGGTTCGTTGGCCAACAGGGCGTCGTAGACGATCTTTATCGAGCCGAATCCCGATTGGCCTCCGTAGCCGCTCAAAGTCTGACCGTTGGCGTTGTTCGACATCCGGACCATCCAGGTGGACCCGCTGGACAGCCCTCCGTAGATGGCCATCGCACCGGGGGGGCCGCTGTTGAAGTGCCTGACTTCGAGTCGCTCCGTGGCCAGCATGGTGGCGTAGATGTGAAGAGGGGTGGAGAGGCTGCGCGGGAGGGTGGCGTGGTCGGCTATATAGATATACTCGCTGACGATACCCAGGCGATCGTCGGTGCCCTCCGGCTCTTGACCCAAAGAGGTGTCGCGCCTGGTGAGACTGCCCGTGATCTCGATCGTCTTGCCGGCGTCGAAGGCGTTGGCGATGGTGTGGGCGCCTCGATTCTCGCCTCGGAGGCTTCGGATGTCGCCGGTGGTGAAGATGGTGCCGTTGCCCACTCCCGCGACCGTTTCCACGGTGCCGTCAGGATGGGTGACGGTCCTGCTGTCGGCCGTAGGATCCTCGACCACGGTGGTGATCTCAGACCCGATCCGAACGGTGAGAACGAAGCGGCCAGCCCCGTTAACTCCGAGCTCCATATGGTCCACATCGCCTTCGATGAAGACCCCGCCCGAAGGGTTCACGCTGACCCCGTTGGGGGGGGTGGCCGGCGTACTACCTCCCCAGGCGGCATTGGCGAGGATCGAGGAGTCGCCGGGGAGAGGTCGGGGGGGGACCCCAAACTCCAGGTCAGAGAGCCCGTTTTCGAAGATCAGGTCCAACTGGCTTGAGGAGGGGGTCGTGCTCCAGATATTATCGCTACCCGAGGTGGAAACGGTTCCGTTGAAGGGGCGGTGGCCAAGATCGCCTCCGGCGAAGAAGTCGCCGGTGACCAAGAAGCGAATGGGGCTGTTCTTGTGGATCGGGCCTCGGATGTCGCTATGTTGAGAGACCGCGTAGTCCCATAACATGGGATCGTCTCGGTCGGTATACATCGAGAACCGGGCGAAGGTCTGTCCCCCCTGGACAGTGGTCTCGATGCGGTAGAACGGGTGGCTGTCACGATAAGCGGTCGAGGTCAGGGTGTACACCCTGAGGTCGGTGAGAGCATGGGGGGGGGTGCTCTCATCCGGCACCACGCGGCACTCCCAGGTCCAAGGTCCGAGGCTTCCGGTGCGGACAGGCTCCACCGTGGAGACAGTGCAGGGCTCTACGCCTTGGCCCAGCTGCCCGCTCATCCAGGCCAAGGTGGCTTGGATCCCGGCGTCGGCCACGTAGAAGCCTTCGGTGTTGCGCTGAATGGAAGCGGTAGAGCCGAGGTCGACCGGCAACTGGATCAAAAAGGCGGTGGCTAAGCCGAAGCACAAGATACAGAAAAAAAGGGCTGTGAGTAAGGCCACTCCTCGGTGACTGGATCTCCGTAGCGGCGCCCTCTGGGGTCGTCTGGGTCCGTGTGGATGCATTCCTATTAAGATAACAGACGAAAGCTGACGCGTTGTTAGTACATTCGTTTGTGTCTGAGATAGGGGCGGTCGGCCCAGGAAAGGCTGCCACTCGAGCACCGCCGTGAGGAGGAGGTGCCGTTCGCATCTGGGCGTAAACGAAGGGCATGACCATCGAACCGATCACTGTAGGGCCTTTCGCGATGAACGCGCATCTCGTTTACGACAAGATCGGCGGGCAGGCGCTGCTCGTCGACCCCGGGGACGAAGTCCAGCGCCTTCTGAGCCGGATCGCCGAACTGAAACTGACAGTTCTAGCGATCGTCTTCACTCATGGACACATCGACCACGTCGCACACGCCGAAGAGGCGCGCCGGGCTTTAGGAGTGGAGACCTACCTTCACCCCCTGGATTGGGATATGGCCAGGGCCGTCCCGCAGCAAGCCACGATGTTCGGCCTGCCGCCGATGACGGCGCCCACCTTAGACCGAGAGCTGCCCTCTAGTGGCTCCGTCGAATGGGGACCGTTTCGCTTCGAAGTGCGGCACACTCCGGGGCACTCGCCGGGTTCAGTGCTCTTGATCTCCCACGAGAGTCGTGCGGTACTGGTGGGGGATCTGGTCTTCGCCGGCTCGGTCGGGCGTACCGACCTTCCGGGCTGTTCCACCGCTGCGCTGAACCGGTCCATCGTGGACTCGGTCCTTCCGTTGCCCGACGACTATCGGCTCTATCCGGGTCACGGGCCGACCACCACGGTGGGTGAGGAACGGAGATCGAACCCCTTTGTGGCCCCCTTAGCCCGGGCCGCGAAAGAAGATCGCTAGAGGTGAAACACGCCTTTGGGTTCTCCGGGGTTTCGCGACTTCCGATACGCTACGAAGAGACCGAGAGCGGTCGAAGGGGGCCCGCAGTAGCAAAGGCCCCGGCGCCCCTAGTGGGGTAGGCCGGAGAGGAGCACCGCTCCGAGAGCCAGGAGCGCCGTCACTCCTGCCCCGGCGAGAGCCGACCAGATGGGCGAAACGGTCTTGGTGAGCGCAGGGGTAGGCTCGTCGCCTTTTAGAAGGCGCTGCTCGAGCTCTACGCGGGTCTTTTCCCGGAGGTTCTCCTGGGTCTGGAACCACTCTAGGACCCTAGACTGGGTAGCCGCGGTACCCTCTTGCTCACCCAGGGCCCGCTCTAAGACGCAGGCACGCTCGCTGAGCGCGAGGATCCGTGCGTCCCGGGATCTCAGGTCCGACTTCAAGCCTCGGTTCTCTTCGAGGAGATAGTCGAAGAACGACTGTCGGATACTCCAATCGCTGGTGTCGTCCTCGTCTTCGTCGTTGTACTCGAAGCGGCTAGGGGTTTCGGAGTTAGAGAACTCCTCCTCCTCGGTGGGCTGGGTGGGCCGCGGGGTTGCGCTGACCAGGTCGGTTCCCGCCGTCTCTTGGGACTCTCGCTGGGAACGGATGCGCACCTGCGGAGGTTCCGGTGCATCGTACAGCTGCGGTAGTTGAGAGGGGCGAGAGCCGGGATAGAGCTCCTCTAAGCTGTCGAGGTCGATCATCCACATGAAGCCCCCGAATTCGAGAGGATCCTTGCGGCCGTGCAGTAGGCCCGCCTCGATCTTCCTCCGCAAGGTTTTCTCCGATTTGCGGCAGAGGACTGCAGCCTCTTTGAGATTGACTTCCATTACTCACCTCGTTGAATTTAATTCTATCTTTTTAGTTGTCGGTCCGAGGGTCATCTCCTGCTAGGGGTAGACAGAGTCTGTCCCCCTCCCCCAGCGCTAGTCCCCTCCGGACAACGGGGGAGATAAAGGGGGAGACAACGGGGATGGACAGTGTCTAGGGGGGGGGCGGCAATGGCCAGGCCCCTCCGTACAAC
>CAZDLH010000278.1:0-4369 GCA_964505925.1 uncultured Burkholderiales bacterium | reverse complement strand
GTCGCCTCTTCCGCATCGATTCCGAACGCGAGCTTGCAGCTTTCAAGGTCTTCAAACCACTCACCTATCCACAGGATCTGATGCGGCTGAATCGGGCTCAGTTGGATACGGCCATGCTCTGAGGAGAGGTGACCCGATGTAGGCTTTTCTAGACGCCCGCTCAATCTGTGTAGAAGTGTCCACATGGAGGCTCATGTTTTCTTCAGACGCCTCAGGATCTCTTCTTCTTGCGGTTTCTCGCCATTTCTCGGGCAAGCGCACATCGGGAAGGAAACCGCTGACCCTGATGTAAACCTATGGCTAGGAGATGTGACGTGCAAAAACGCGACTACTATATGATTCTGAATGTGGCCCCGATCGCGAGTGCGGATGAGATCCGTAAAGCTTACAGGGAGCTCTCGAAGAAGTATCATCCGGATCTGAATCCCAATATGAAAGCGGCCTCCGACGAGAAGATGAAAGAGCTCGTCGAAGCGTATAACGTTCTCAATAATAAAGATAAGAGAAAAGAGTACGACGGTCAGCCCCAGTTTCAGTATCGCCGGTTCTCGAAGAGCAGAGAAAAGAGCATCGATCGAAAAGCGTTCACTTCCAAGGCCAAGCCGAAGAAGGAGAGTTTTCTACAGAAACTCATCGGCTTTATGAGCCGAAAAGAAGGGGGCGGGGGTAAAGGGTACGACCCCAAGCAGGCCGATGTGCACTTCATGCTCGGACTCTCCTTGTCGGAGACCGAGTCGTTTCTCGAACAGGCGAAAGCCGAGTTCGCCCGCGCCTTGGAGTACGATCCTAAGCATCTCGAAGCGACCTACAACCTCGCGCTTACGGCTTACCGAAACGGGGACTTCGACGAAGCACGATTCGGGCTCCAAGATGTTTTGAAGGTGGATATGAACGACCAGTACGCGAAGCATTTCTTAAAGCTTCTCCACGATCCCGATACGCTCTAGTGTGCCGAGAGCGGATAGGCCGCATCGAAGAGAAGTTCAAGACCTGTTCACGTTTGACTCAGGTTTTGGCATTAGAATAGTGCTATGAACACGGCCAGCAGCATCTCACCCTGGACTCAGGGACCCTTCTCTTCGGTGGCCGTCGTTCGAGCTCCCGAGCCTCGAGAGGCTCGAGAAGCGGAAGGCGCGACGGAGCAGGGTGGCCAGGATGCGGAAGGGCTACGAGAGCCCCAGGACGGCATACAGGTCTCGAGGGGAGCTCTAGCGGCATCCGCATCTCAGGTTTCCGAGAAGGCTGAGCGGCTGGCTTCGCAAGTGTGGCAGGGGGACGCTATCGGCGTCGGGCTGAGCGCGGCTTCGGCTTTCCCCCAGATCGTTCACCTGCTGGTCGCCGGCCAGTGCGACATCGCGGCGGCACTCTCCGATAGAACCGGGCTGCCCGTGGTCAGTCTGGGGGGGGATACCGCTCCCGAAGAGCTGGTAGAGAAGCTTCGAGACCCGGAGTTCGCCGAAGGGTTCATTCTGCACGGCGTTCCCGATTCAGCCTCGCAGGCCGACAGGCTCGACGAGGTGTTGACCTGTGACGGGGTAACGCAGCGACGCGTCCTTTCGTGGGAAGGGGCCAAAGGTGTCTCACAAGCCCTCTTCGACCACTATGTCAATGAAGGCGAGCTGTGGCTTCTACCCGGACAGGCCGGCTCAGAGTCGCAGCCGGACTTGGAGACGGCTCTCGAAGCCTTGAAGGGGCTGCCGGCGCTGGAGTGAGTTTTCGTGTCGATCGGAGCGACCTCTTTGCCGGTTGCGACCCTCTTTCGGTCCATTTCCACTAGCCAGCCTAGAACGAAGGAATGGACGCGGTTGATCTCAAAGAGGCACCGGCCCGGAGAGCTGTTTAGTCGGAAAGTTCCGCGGGTCTAGGTTCGGTTTCGTGTCGCCAGGCACGCGCCGGCGTGGACGCGCGGATGGCTCCACCTAAAGTCTGGTGAAGTGCGAAGCGAGCGATATCGGGTCAATATGCTGGAGGTCCTATGGCAATCAACCCCTCGACAACACCGGAGCAGCTTTTCGAAGGTGAGACCCCTTCACCGCTCTGTAACCATCTTCTAGAACAGGCTCGTCTGCGCCATGAAGGTGAGCTAGAAGAGAAGGAGCTGGTAGAGGGCGCCCAACAGGCCGTTGCAAGCCTCGAAGAAGCCCGGGAGCAAGCCTTGCGTAGCCTCGAGGAGAACGAGGCGAGCGAAGAGATCGTGGATGCCTTCGAGCGCAGCTTTGAAGAGATGCAGCTCGCCCTAGAGGAGCTGATCGAATTCGCTGGATCCGTGAACGAAGACAGCTACGAGTCGGTGAGGCTCGCCATCTTCAGAGCCGCCACAGCGACGGTTTTTGCGATGACGACGATGCAGCAGGCTCAGTTCACCGATGGACCGACCGATATGCCGCTCTTCAACGCGCTCTTTAAGATGAAGGATAGATATCTTGAGGGTAACGTTGAAGAGGAGCAGCTGAAGCAGGCGCTCAACGGGATCGTCGAGATGACAAAGTCCGCGATCGCGGAGCTTCTCAAGGCCGAGGGAGAACAGCCGCCGCAGCGCGACGGTCTGGTCCGAGCCTATAGGGAACAGATCGCAAGCTTGGAAACCGCCGGAAAACGTGTCAGCGAAGGCGACAAGTCCGGGTTGGAAGCCGCCTTTAAGCAGCTCTTGAAGACCTCGGAAGGCGTGAAGGAGGCGATGCTCTCCCTTTCCGAAGCCGTCATGGGCGAGGGCCCTTGTCGCCTGCGTCGCACCAATATCTTACTCACGAGTCTCCGAGCCCTCCGCGAGGGGGCTATCGCTCCCGAGCAGTTCGCACTAGGACTAGAAGCGTACGAAGGGGAGCTGCGGGAAGAGTACGCTCGTTTTCTCGAGTTGAGATCCATGCCGAATCAGCAGGAAGCGGTGGCTCAAGAGGTCGCGCGGGCACAGGACGCTTACGAGATGCATGAGAAGGCCTTCGAGCACCTCATCCCGATCCTCGAGGGTGAGGCGGGGCTCGAGCAGTTCGAGCTCGCCGAGAGCAAACTGATAGAGGCCTCCGAAGCGCTGTCCGACTGCAAGGAAGCGCTGTTAGAGCTCGGCGAAAGGGAAGGTAAGGTGAGCTGCGTACGCTGCGGTTCACTCAACGACCCGTCCAACCGGGTCTGCGGTAACTGTAACGCCCAGCTTCCCCAGCAGGTGGGCGGCACGATGTCATCGACGCTCTCGTTTCAAGAAGCGGACGGCCAGGCCCAGTTCGGTGAGGGTGATCTGGAGATGACGACCAATCTAGAGAAGCTCTTCGTGGCCGTGAATGAGATCGCTGAGGATAGAAGCAGCGATGAGGAGTTCGAAGAGGTACTGGTCTGGATGGACGGGCTCTTGGAGAACGCCGCCTCTACCATGCCGGAGGTCCCGGTTATGACGAGTAACCCGGACTATAGCCCCGAGCTTGTCGAACAGATCGAGATTCTGCAGGAGGAGCTCAATTCGCAAAGGGACCTTCTCATGAACGGTATGAGCGAGTTCCGAGTTGCGCTCGGAACCCTCCAAGGCTTCTTGACCAGTCGCGATAACAACGACTTGATTCGCGGGGTCAGGGAGGTCAAGGGAGCGGCCATCAAGATGCAGCAGGCCGAACGCGCTCTAGCCGGGATCACCGAGGCCATCAAGACGGCTTACGCCCAGCGATCCGAGGGGGGCGCAACGCCCGGAGATCCCAGCGCGGGGGTCGAACCCCAACGGCCCCAGGATACCGGGCTCGCATAACGGCTTAGGACCGACTCACCCGCAACCAGGAGCAGGGTGGGTCGGTCCCCCTGCCAAACCCAGACGGATGTGGAATGAGTGTCTTGAACTAGCGCAGCAGCGCATTTTGATCCTGGACGGTGCGATGGGCACTTCTATCCAGGGATACAACCTGGCGGAGGAGGACTACCGAGGAGAGCGGTTTCGCGACTCTGCGGTCTCTCTACAGGGAGCCAACGATCTGCTCTGCTTGACTAGGCCGGCCCTCATCAAGGGTATTCATCGCTCCTACCTCGATGCGGGTGCGGATATCATCGAGACGAACACCTTCAACAGCAATCGCCTTTCGCTGTCGGACTATCGTCTCGATGACCTAGCCAGAGAGCTCAACCGCGAAGCGGCGCGCCTGGCGCGGGAGGCGGTCCAGGAGTTCGGAGGGTCGGCTTGGGTGGCCGGCGCTATCGGTCCCACCAGCAAGACGCTCTCCCTATCTTCGGATGTCGAGCGGCCCGGCTTCCGGGAGGTCACCTTCGCCCAGGTTCGCGCCGCCTATAGCGAGCAGATCGAAGGGCTGATGGACGGGGGGGTCGACTGCCTCTTGATCGAGACCATCTTCGATACCCTGAACTCCCGGGCCGCCCTCGTAGCCATGGAGGATGT
>CAZDLH010000277.1:0-4378 GCA_964505925.1 uncultured Burkholderiales bacterium | reverse complement strand
CCGCTTGGGTCGCGCTCGTCATCTTCACCGGGCTCGCTCTAGGGGTCGCGGCCCCCTACTTCACCCTCACCCTCTTCCCCGGTCTACTGCGAAGACTTCCCCGACCGGGACCCTGGATGGTCACCTTTAAACAGCTCCTGGCCTTCCCGATGCTGTTGGCTGCGGTCTGGCTGTTGTGGGTTTTCGGCGGACAGGCCGACAACAACAGGCTAGGAATGCTGATGGTGGCCTTGACCGGAGTGGCCTTCGCTTGCTGGGCTTACGGTCGGTGGGGCCACGACTTCGAAGCGAAGAAGCGCCGCTTCGGCCAGGCCCTGGCGACCGTCGCGCTCGCCAGCTCGCTAGCCTTAGGGTACCAGGCCGCCCGGATAGCGACCGACCAGGTGGAGTGGCTCCCGTTCTCACCAGAGCTGGTCCAGCAGCTCCGGGAGCAAGGGCGCCCCGTCTTCCTCGACTTCACCGCCGACTGGTGCACCTCGTGCAAAGCCAACGAGCTGGTGACCCTATCGCGAAAGGATATCCAGCAGCGGTTCAAGGAACTCGATGTCGCTCTCGTGAAAGCTGACTGGACGAAGAAGGATCCGAAGATCACCGCAGCGCTGGCCGAATTCGGTCGAGCGGGCGTGCCCTTGTACGTGCTCTACCCGGGACCGGGTGAAGAGCCGCTCCTCCTACCGGAGGTGCTCCTGCCGGGCTCGGTCTTCGAGGCTCTAGAAAAGGTGGGTCCCTAGAAAACGTGAGCAGCCCTACGGTCCCGAGCCGTAGCCCAAAGATCAGTATCGAACCGGAAGGGTGGAACGAGGTCGACCTACAGAGTCGGCTCTATTTCCTAGCCACCGTGGGCAACAATATGAAGCGCTTGGCCCGATACTGGGTGGAGGAGGAGGCGCAGCTTCGAGGGCACATCCCGACCTCTGAAGCCGGTGCGGAATCCTGGCTCCTAGGGCCGCTGCCAGCTGCCCGCACGCTGCGCCACCTGGAGACCGGGCTGCGCTCCGGGGGCAGGCCTCGCTTGCCTTCTCTACGGCTGCGCGCAGACGGGCGCTGCAGCTCCCGCGTCTTCCCGTACGGTTTTCATGAGGGGCTTCTCTTTTGGGGAAATCAGGCCCACGTCTGGTCTATCGGGAGCAGCATCCAAGGCCAGGAGTATCGCCGAGTGCGAGATACCTGCGCTGGTCCTGCGCTGGTCCTGGGCGCCTCCAACGTCTCCTCCATCGTCATCACCGACACCCTTTCGAAACTGTTTTGTGAGAACCGCCCGGTGGTCTGCAAGCTACCCGAGCGCTTCGCTCCGCTGCTGCCGCTCTTTCAGGAGATGTTCTACCCGCTGATCCGCAACGCTCATCTCCAGTTCCTGTGCGGGGACGCCTCCCTCGGCGCCGCACTCCTCGACGACCCGATCTTCGAGACCGTCCACCTCACCGGCTCCCGGGACACCTACCGCAAGATCTTGAGCGAAAACCAGTTCGAGGATCGAAGCTTCACCGCGGAGCTCGGCTGCGTAACACCAGCGGTGGTCCTACCCGGGGACTGGACGGACGAGGAGCTGGCCTACCAGGCCCGCCACCTGACGAGCCTCCTGGTATTCAACGGGGGCTACAACTGCGTAACTCCGCAACTGGTCGTGGTTTCACAGCGATGGCCCCAAAAGGAGCAGTTTCGAGAGCTCCTGCTCGCGGAGCTCGAGAAGTGCCAGGGACGGGCGGACCGGTTTCCCGGAGGCGAAGAGCGCCGACGGTCTTTTCGCGAGTCCTATCCCCAAGGGCAACAGTTCGGAGCCCGCACCTTTGTGGAGTGCGATCCCCAGCGGGAGGAACGCCTGTTCCAAGAGGAGTGCTTTTGCGGGATGCTCGGATGGGTGGAGCTCGACGAGGGGAGGCCAGACCGATTCTTGTCGCAGGCCACCGAGTTCGTGAACCGTTCCGTGTGGGGGGATCTCAGCTGCTTATTGCTGATCGATCCCCGGACTCGGCGAGACTACGAAAAGGAGATCGCCCACGCCGTCACTCTGCTGGAGTACGGCACCGTCTGCATCAACGTATGGGCCGGTCTCGCTTTCGCCTCCTCGGTCACGCCGTGGGGTTCTTACCGGGGTGGACACGTGGAGACCGGGGCCGGGTGGGTCCACAACACCTTTTTCTACGACAGGCCCGAGAAGACGGTCATGGAGGGTCCCTTCCTGCCGTTCACCCCGGTACCGTGGCTCAAACCTTTTCCCCACCTGTATCGGGTGGGTAGAGCGCTCTTCGAACTCGATCTCGAGCCGAACACGGTCGGCTTGATCCGGTTCTTCGGCCAGTATGGTCGAGCACTATGGTCTCTGAGGCATAACCGAGAGAAGGCATGAGCATGCACTGGCGTCGGGGGAAAGCCAGTCTGCTCGTCGCCCTGCTCCTGGCAGGACTGGCGAACTTTATCTCTTTGGGCGAGACGGGCTACCGCTTCGAGTCGCTCCTGCTCGACGGCTGGTTCCGAGGCCGCTATCTGCTGAAGGGTCCGGAGCCGCTCGACCCGCGACTCATCCTAGTCGGCCTCGACAGCCGAGTCCTAGACAAGCTCGGAAAACCCACCCTCTTCTGGCAAGCCGATCTCGCGGAGCTCGTCCAGCGGATCTCCGAAGACGGACCTGCGGCCATCGGACTCGACGTGTTGGTCGCCCCCAAGCTTCAAGGTTTGAGCGACGACGACCCGGTCGTCTTGCGCCTACAAGACGAAGCTCTCGCCCTGGGCCTGGTCGCCTACGAGACCCCCAACTTGGTCTTAGTCGAGCTCCACGCCGAAGACGAAGCCGACCCTACGAACGCCCGGGAGATCGTGGGCCCTCACCAGGTGATCACCGCCCTTTTGAGCGACGGCCAGGACAGCCCCTCGCAACTGGGATTCGCCAACGTAGCCACCGACCCGGACGGCTCCGTACGGCGGCTCAAACTGATTCCGGAATCCCGCGACGGAGAGAGCTACGAGGCCGCCAATTTCGCCTTTCGACTCCTTCACACCGCCACCGGAGATCCCGCGACTTTACAGGGGAGCCGCGAACGAGGCTGGAGGCTGAAATGGCGGGGGCGAGAGGCCCCCATACTCTTCGGGGACAGCCTCTTGATCGACTACCCGGGGCCGACCGAGGATCCCGTCGCCCCGGACGCCCAACCCCACCCTACCGAATCTTTCCCCATCTACTCTGCGGCGAGCGTTCTGGAAGGGACCCTTCAAGCAGGTCTCTTCCAAGACAAGATCGTGATCATCGCTCCCACCGCAGCCTCCCTGGGCGACCTGCAGATCGTCCCCGGCGATCCGACCTACTACGGCGGGGCGATCCACCTCTCAGCGCTCAACATGTTCCTCCAAGACCGCTTCATCTACCGCTCGAAGGCCGTCTGGCTCCTCTTCCTGGTGGGGCTCGGCTTAGCCGGGGTCTTCAGCGGCCGGGGGGGACACCGCCTGCACTGGCCGCTCGGCTGCGCGCTCATCGCTGGACTCGGTTTTTCGGCCTTCGTCTTGTTCGGCCACTGGCTGCCCACCCTCAGCGGCTTGGTGGTCTACTCCGGCGGACTCCTGGCCGGCTACCTGGAGCGCCTCGTGACCATCGAGCGAGACCGGGCCCGAGTTCGGGCCACCTTCGGTCGTATGGTGAGCCCT
Source organism: uncultured Burkholderiales bacterium (assembly GCA_964505925.1). GTDB lineage: Bacteria > Vulcanimicrobiota > Xenobia > Xenobiales > JADMJV01 > JAEXNA01. The sequence goes on along the minus strand of CAZDLH010000277.1, from coordinate 742 downwards.
CAGGTCATGGAGCACGTGCTCAAGAACCCTCGAGATCTGCAGCACGGAGTGCGCAAGGAGGTGACCGTTCTGTTCGTCGACATCAACGACTTTACTCCCACCTGCGAGAGGCACGAACCGGAGGAGATCATCACCATGCTCAGTCGCTACTTCACTCTTATGGTGGGAGTGATCCTCGAGTACGACGGCTATATTAAGCAGTATGTCGGCGATGAGATCATGGTGATCTACGGCGCCCCGGACGACGGGCGAGACCACGCCACCCGAGCCGTTCTGACCGCGCTTGCGATGCGCAAGGTGCTCGCTAAAGCCAAGCGGGAAGCCGGGGACACCCCGGGGTTCTACGACGTGAAGATCGGCATCAACAGCGGTCCGGTGGTAGTGGGAAAGGTCGGCCCGGAGCAGCGCTGGGAGTACGCCGCGGTCGGCGACAGCGTGAATCTCGGAGCTCGGGTGATGTCTTGCGCCCAGAAGCTCGAGCTCGACATCGGAGTGAGTCAAAGGACCTACGAGCGCTACCTGCACGAATGTACAGAACTCGGGAGAACCCCTGGCGCCGAAGGGATCGTCTGGACCTCCCAAGGCGTCCACTCCTTCAAAGGTAAACAGACCGAACTCGTGGTCTACAGCGTTTCAGAACGAGACCCCAAGCCCCCCGCGGGCCCACCGGGGCCCCCCGGGGAGGAGGGCGGGGACCGGGGGGCGGGGCTCGACGGCGCGGGGGCGCCCGCGCGGGGGGGCG
>CAZDLH010000276.1:0-4392 GCA_964505925.1 uncultured Burkholderiales bacterium | reverse complement strand
ACTTCTTCGCAGAAGAGGCCCGCCGAGCGAGCCACCAAGCAGACCTCCTCGAGGGATCTCACACCCCACTTGGAGTTCTGAGTGCGCAGGCTGCGATCGAAATCGACGTTGCTCTGACTCACGTGGGCCCCCTCGATCCGGAAAGCCCCGTACAAAAGGATCCTTCCGCCGTCGCACAGGTGGCGCCCCCCTTCGCGGAAGAGCCCCACGGTGCAAGCCCAAGGCGAAATGTGGATCAAGTTGATGGCCAAGATGGCGTGGAAGGTCGAGACCGGCGGCCACGGTTGCTGGCTCACGTCCAGTTTTATCGCCGGATAGATGTTCTGCATTCCGCTCCCCCGGCGGTACGCTTCGATGCTGCCCAGATGCTCCGGCTCTAGGTCGCTCGGCTGAAAGCTCCAACGGGGGAAGCGCCCGGCGAAGTAGAGCGCGTGCTGCCCGCTTCCGGAAGCCACCTCGAGAAACGAGGTGGGCACCGCTGGGTCCCAAAGCTTGGCCATCACCGCAGCGATAGGCTCCCGGTTCCGAGCGGTGGAGGGGAAGTCGAGCTGGGCCATCCTAGAAACGCTCCCCGATCGAGAAGCTGAAGGCGTTCCCGCCGAAGCTGTTCCAACCAGCGTCCAGGCGGAAGAGTCCCATATCGGTGGCGAACTGCAGGCCCGCCCCGTACCCGAAAGCGTCGGTGGGCTTATTCCACATGAGCGAGGATACCCCCAGCAGTTCGCGCTCGGTGCCGAGAACCGATCCGTAGTCGGCGAAGAGAATACCCCGAACCCCGATGTCGTAGTCGAACAGCTCGAAATCGGTCAGATGGTGGCGGTACTCCATCGTCCCCTGCACGAAGGAGCTGCCCCCGGCCATACCGGCCGGCTCGAAGCCGCGCACCGAGTTCGGACCACCCAGATAGTAGCCCCGAATATTCGGAAGCTTCCCGAGGGAGGTCCCGGCCTGCAGGTTCAAGAGCAGGCTGTGGGGGCCGTCGTTGAATCCGGGTACCCGCACTAGGTGGGCCGCGTTGATGGCGGCTCTACTGAACGGTCCCGAGGTGTGCCCTAGACCGACGGCCTGCTCCACCGCGAACCGTACGCTGGTCCCCTCGGTCGGCAGGTCGGGATGGTCCAGATCGCTATAGAGGGCGTGAACCCGGAGCCCAAAAATATCGCCGGTGCCGCGCATGTCGTAGGTCAGCGGGGTCCCCGTGAAGTCCTGGGGGTACCGGGTGCCGCCCAAGAGCTCATCCGAAAAACCGAAGTTCTGATAGTTGAGCGCCGCGGCCAGCATCAGGTTCTCGCTCAGCTTGCGACTATACTCGACACCGAAACCGGCCTCTTGGAGAAACGGCCGATCCCAGTTCTGTAAACGCACCTGGGGATGACTCTCGACGAACGGAGCGAACCGAGAGCTGGCGATATGAAAGTTGGCCGTCCAGAGATCTTCGGTGCCCTGGGGCTGCCAGGCGTAAGAGATATCGGCGCCCAAAAACGTCGGGTCTAGATTGCCTTCGAAGATCAGTCGTCGATCCTCGCTCAACTTGTGGATGTAGTGCCCCGACACACTGAAGGTGGAAGCCCGCAGCGCCTCTTGGAGAACCGGCTCGAACCGACTCGGTCCGAACAGCGCCGTAGGGTCGGGGAGCGCCGAACCGAGCCCGAACCCCTCGTCACCGCCGCTCCGCCCCCGCCCGGTTCCGGCCTCTTCAAACCTGCTCCCCCGCTTCACTTCGCGGCCTTCGTCCGACTCGTCGCTGCCGTCCGGGTCGCTCGAGCGCTCTTGGCTCTGGTCTTCGCCCTGCTCGGGCGCTGCTTCGGCCTCTACCTCCGGCTGCTGGTCCGCCACGACGCGCAGTTGGGGCTGCGCGGGCGCGAGGTTCTCAGCCCGGGGCTCGGCCCAGACGGGCTGACTCAGCAGACCGGCTAGGAGTAGCCCCACCAGCCCGAGCCGCCTCCCTAGTCCCCCCCGCAGTCGCCGCAGGGGAATCGCCCGGGGCTTCCCGTCACCCCCAGGTGGGTCGCGGGGGTCTTGCCCAGTTGCGGAGGCCGGTCCTCCATCGCTATCTTGGCTCTGGCCTGCTGCACGGAGGCGTCCGTTGATCATAGCCGCTGCTTCGCAGAGGGCGGGAACCTTCCTGGTTGCGCTTTCGACCTCTCGGCCCGGTCTTGCGGCAGGAGGAGGGTCGGCGCTCTGAAAGAGAAAACCGGTTGAGCGCCCCACAATCCCATAGACTTCACGCGGTGTGGGTACCACCACCCCGAGCGACGCCTCCGACCGCCCCCCGATCAGGGACGGGTAGGCCGGAGTGCGGTCGCCTCTTCTTTTTTCGCCGCAGCCTGCTCGACGGGCCCCTCCCGTCGACCCCCACCGACGGCTCGGATTTCGGACAGCGGCACCTGAGCGCACTGAGGTTCCCGTGCCCCCCCGAGGCCGAGAGCGCGGTCGAAGGCTTCCTTGTGCCGCTGGATGCGGCCGTCCTGCGCCTGCTCGAAGAGAAGCCAGAGCGCCCCCAGTGGGGCGACGACGCCCACTGGCTCCGGGCGGCCGTGCGCTTCGTAGAGCGGTTGCTGGCCGACGGGCAGTGGTACCCGGAGGTGGCCGACTCCCACCTTTATCTGCGCCCGCTCCTGGACGCCCACCCGGTCCGACAGCACTTTCGAGCGCTGGCGGCCGCGATGCCGGGCTCGGTTCGGGCTCTGACCCCGGAGAGTTCGCCGCCGACCCTCTTAGCCCAGGTCCTGACCGACCTCTTGGCACACTTCGGCCGTCAGCGTCTCCAGGCTGTAGAGCCCGCTCGCCTCGACCCCTTCCTAGCGCGGCTGCGCCCGGAGCAGACCAAACTCCTGAGGGCGCTGGTCGAGGGGGGGGGCTACCCGGGGCCGGCCCGCTTCTTTGCTCCCCGCCAGTCCACCGTGGATCTGCAGCGGCGGCCCAGCGTCCTAGGGTTCTGGCTTTCCCCTCCGCCGGCTCCCCCCGAAGGTCAGGGCCGGAGCGCCCAGAGCTATCAGCGCGACTGGGAACTCCAGCCGCAGCTCTTTCCGCTGGTCGGAGAGGCGGCCGCCATCCCCGCCCTCGAAGCGTGGCGAAACCCCGGGATGGTGCCCGCCAGCTGGACCGACCGCGGCACCGCGGTGCGAACCCACCTGCTCGAGGAGTTCGGGCGGGCGCTGCCCTTGCTGCCAGCCCTAGGGGCGGCGCTAGCCAGCTCGCCCCCCACCTCCATCGCGATGACCCGAGACGAGAGCGTAGAGTTCCTAGAAGACACCGCAGTTCGTCTGCGCAACTACGGCTATCCGGTCAGCGCCTCTCCAGAGCTTCTGGAGCCCCAGAACCCGGAGCTTCACCTGTGGCTCGATCCCCGGGGCGACGGACCGGACCCGCTGGAGTTTCGCTGGCGTCTGTGCCTCGGGGACAGCTTCATCAGCCCCGACGATCTGCGGGACGGACGCCGCAAAGTTCGTAGCGTGGTTTCCGTCGCCCAGCGCTGGTTTCGACTCGATCGCGGCGCCACGGCGCGTCTGCTCAAGCACCTGAGCAAGCTTCCGAAGCGGGGAGCCTTACTGCAGGCCTTCAGCCTGGTCGCCGATAGCGAGGTCCCCATCGAGCTCCACTTCGAGGGAGACCTGCAACCGCTGGGAGCCCCCCAGGCCTTCCGCCCCCTGGAGCCGGTGGAGGGCTTCGGAACCGTCCTGCGCGACTATCAGCGCACCGGATTTTCCTGGCTGGTGTTCATGCACAAGCTCGGCCTTGGGGCCTGCCTGGCCGACGACATGGGGCTCGGCAAAACTGTGCAGACCTTAGCCTTCCTCTCCCATATCAGGGAAGCCGACCCGGACTCCCCCCCCGCGCTCTTGGTCTGCCCCACCTCTATTTTGCACAACTGGCAGCGGGAACAGGAGCGGTTCGCCCCGCAGCTCCGATGCCATCTGCACTACGGGGATCGGGCCAAGAGCTCCGAGGAGCTCCTCCAGCGGATGGCCGGCGTAGACCTGGTGCTCACTTCCTATCCTTTGCTCCAACGGGATAGAAAGCTTTTCGAGGCGCACCGCTGGCAGACCGTAGTGCTCGATGAGGCCCAACAGATCAAGAACGCGAACTCGCTGGTCTCCCGCGCCGCGCGCTCTTTGAACAGCCACGGCCGCGTCCTGCTCACCGGCACCCCCATCGAAAACCGCCTCTCGGAGCTGTGGAGCCTCTTTCGCTTCCTACAGCCCGAGCTGTTGGAGTCGTCGCGCAGGTTCGCCCGTCGCTTCGCTAAACCCATCGAAGCCCACGGCGACCCTCAGGCCAGGCGGCGCCTGAGGAGTCTGATCGGACCCTTCATGCTGCGGCGCAGTAAAAGCGATCCAGCGATCGCCGGCGAGCTCCCAGAGAAAAGCTTCATCGAAGTGCCCTGCCGCC
>CAZDLH010000275.1:0-4425 GCA_964505925.1 uncultured Burkholderiales bacterium | reverse complement strand
GGTTCGATTCGGATACTCATAGCTCTCTACTTTCTGCTTCGGAGGACCCGCACTCGAGAAGCGGCAGGCCCTCGGCGCTCCAGGGCCTCGACGGGACAGTAGCGCTATCGACGGCCTAGCCCCCATAGCAACCCGACAGCGCGCTCGAGGTCGCGCGACGCCGCTAGCCAAAAAGTGCCTACACCGACAGCAAACTTGATCTAGATCAAGTCGCCGCACCGAAGCCTCGGTTACTATAAGTGTACGGAAGCCGCCGAAGACGAACAAAGCACGACACTTCGGCCCGGACCCATCCGGTGGCCCAGAGCGAAAGCTCAGTACACACACGTCGGTCCTTCAGCGGCTTCTTAAAAATCGAACAGCGCCCCGCGCTAGACCCGCCGGGCGCTGTTTGCGTTTCCGCACCGAACTCGGCATCGCGGCATCGCCACCGGACGCCTCACCACGGGTGTCCCCCGGGGGACATCTGCGGCGTAAACGCGGGGGGATAGCCCGTGAGACTGAGCCCGAACGTTGCGAAACGTTTACATACGGTTCACAACCCACCTCCGTAGTACACTTATCTCAATGCCCAATGAATGATACTAGGGATAGCCCTAACGGAGGAAACCTGAATGAACCGAACCCTCGCCCCAACTTTTGTCGGAAACGCCTTGGCTACGTTGGTCGAACACGTTCAACAGGGCCGTGTGGCTGCGATCGTAGCTTCGTGGCACGGGTGGTTCGAAAAGACCATGCAGCAGCTCGAGAGCGACGACACGCTGGACGCTCGTCTGGTCGATGAGATCGCGGACCGTCTGACCCAGGTGGAAGAGGCTTTGGAGCACGGGGGCGATGCGGCCCGCCCCCTACGGAGTCTGGCCTCGCTTTTAGCCCCTCAGGAATGCCTAGAGTCGCGATGGGCTCGGCTCGCCGACTCGTTCCGATGGGAAGAGCTCCAGACCGTAACTTTCAAGGACCTGCAGAAAGCCTTAGACGCCGCCGACGAGAGGCGGTTCCAACCTGTGGAGGCTTGGATCGAGCGCGTAGAGCGACGAATCTTCAACATCTGGGAGCAGTACGAGCTAAGCACGGTGTTTCCAGAGGAGGTGACCACCGAATCCGTCTTGGGGCATCGCTATCTGAGCGAAGGGATCGAGGGATGGTTAGAGGCGCTGGGTGGCCTCCGTTCCGGCTTGCGCACGGGTGTGGACCGGGAGTCGGTGCTAGCTCGGGCCGAAGCTGCCCAACGACTTCTTTTGACGGTCCATAGAACCGAAGCCCAGCGACGTATGCCGCTGTAAGCTCCGACAGGTTAGATATCGCAAAACAGGGGGGCACACATCATGTCATTAGGTAAGATCGGTAAGCTAACCAGTGCGGTAAGCCGAAGCATCGAAGCCAGAGCAGCATCGAAGAACGGTGAACCGAAGGCCGCAAAGACGAAATCCGGCTCGGAGGTCAGGAGAGCCGACTCCACCAAAGCCCCCACCCGAAGCGCCAAGCTCACCGTTGCGCGCCCTTCCCAAGAAAGCGATCGCATCGAGGCGGTCCGTGGCGGCGATGTCGGGCGCCTAGATCTGGACCCCGAGGAGACGAAGAGCGACCCTGGCGCAGCTCGGGAAGTGCTCGCAATCCAAGCCTCCAGCGCCCAACGGACGCTCGGAGGGACCGTTGGTCCATCCGAGTTCGATGAACTGGCCGAGCAGACGGCAAGCGGTCCTATCGAGGCCGCCGAGCTGGAGCCGCCCGAGGCTTTTTCCCCCGGAGCAGAGCTCCCGTCGGTGCCGGAGCTGGCCGACCCCACCCAGACCGACGAGAACCCTCTAACCGGTCTTCAGGAGACGTTCGACGTAGACGGTACAAAGTACATCCGCACCTCCGAACCCATCGGTTTACCCAGCGGTTCAGTTCGTACCGAGTACCAAGTGGACGGGGTTACCTACAGCGAGGTACAGAACAAGGACGGATCGAGACAGGTCCAGGCCTCTCGGCCTTCCGGTCCCGGGGAGGCCTCCCACTCCCGGACGGTTGAGTACGATACCGAAGGCCAGCTAGTTACGGACCACACTAAGTCCACCGAGAGTAGAAGCGATCCAGACTCAGATGAGTATCACTACGCGACGCGGACCGAAACCTTCGCCTCCGACGGCACCCGCACCATCACCGAGAAGAACGAAACGGACGGGCGTCTGACCTCGGTGGGTAGCCGCACGGAGACACCCAACGGAGAAAGCCGCCGAGCGCACCTGGATCTCCCCCGGGAGCTCGATCCTGAGACCTTCAGCGAGCAGCTGGCGGGCTTTGCCGAAAGCGGCGACCCCGGGCTACTGTATGAAGCCATCTCTGGTTTGGAGCCTGAGCGACTGCAAGCCTTAGCCTCCACCGCTTTCGAAGAAGGCAACCCTTCCATCTACCACTTCGTGAACGCCGCTTCGGCCGCCGCGTCGGCAGCGGGCCCTGGAGCTGCGAGGCCGTTCGCAACCGGACTGCACGACGCCTTGACCGATTCGAATGCGGTGAGCCAGGCCCACAGCGGCTACTTCGATCTGTACAAGGCGTTTGAAAGTGTCGGGAGTTCGGGGGGGGACGTATCCCTCGGAGTTGAGCTGATCGACCAGCTGCGTAAGACCGCTGAAGGGGGAGACACCGACTCTACCCTCGCCCGCTACGCCCTCAATGGACCGGGCGGTGCGAACGGTGCCGGGGTCGCGGGCGGTGTCGAGAGCGGCCTCCGTTTCCACTCGAGTAGCTTCGGTGAGGCCGCCGACCGGGTCGACCAACTCGACCGCGATCTCTCTTATCTGTCCTTGAACTACGGCCCTTTCATGAGCGCCAACGAGCTAACCGCAGCTCAGGAAGAGTTCCGCCGAGAACACGCCGATGAGTACCAGGCCTACGAAGACAAGAGCGCCGGCCTGGTGTCCAACGTGAACAACATCCAGCGTTTACAAGAGATGCGAGCCGAATACGATGGTGACAACTCGCGCAAAGATCCGTTCGCCCGGGACTTAGACTTGGACTCCGTCTCCGGGGATCTCCTCACTCGTGTGCGTCAGGCCTCCGGTACCGAGCAAGGCCGAGCTGAGCTAGCAGTCGAGCTAGAGAGGGTCGGTCGCGGGCAGCCATCGTTTCTGAGCGACTTGGACTCCCTGGGCGGCGACTCGGAAGAGGCGAAACAGGAGCGCGAAGCCTTAAGGAAGGGAGTCTTCGACACCTCGATCTCGTTTGCCGCCGAAGCCGCCGCTTCAGGCAGCACGACAGAAGTTAGAAAGCAGCTAGACGGCTTAGCCGCAACTTTCCCCGACTTCCCTCCGGAATCGCTCGAACTCCTCGAGGGGTTGGCCAACGGCGCAGCCGACCTGAGCGAAAGGCTCCCAGAGGCACTCAACGTACCAGGAGATCCTGAGTCTACCGATAGGCTGCGGCGAGCCGGCGCCCTACTAGGGCTGGCCGGACTGGCCCATAACGGTATCGATATCGTCAGCGGTAATGCCGACGCGGAGGCCATGCTCAGCACTCTTGCCGACGGAACGGAACTCGGCACCGAGGTCTTCAAAAACGCTCTATCTAAGACGTTCTCGCCGAGCAGCGTGCGGACTGTCGGTAGGGTGGCCGGCGGAGTAGGGGTAGCCCTCTCGGCGGTGGATACGGTGAGGAGTCTAGCCGACGGAGACATAGCCAGCGCAGGCCTGAGCCTGGCCTCCACCATCGGAGGCACACTCCTGCTCTCCTCCTCCACCGGTGTAGGGGCTATCATCTCCGTCGCTGCCTTGGCAGGCCATGTGGGGCTGGCCCAATACCGAAAGGTAGACGCCTCGAATCACTACGAAAGCAAGGATACCGAACGGTTCATCTCCCACGCTCTCGCCGATGCGAACCTCACCTCCGGCCAGCGCGCGGAGGCTCTCCACCAGTTGCGCAACGCCGACGAGGATGGGCGACTAACGGGAGTCCTCCTCCGCCAAACCGCGGACCAAGCTGGCATCTCCCCCCGGGAACTCCTAACCCAGATCGCCCAACTCTCGGAAAACGACATCAAAGCGATCGTCACCAAAGGACATCGAGTGGATTTCGAGGACGACGAAAGCGTTAACCTAGAGCCCGAAGAGGTCGCCGACTTCCTAGAGTTCATCCGCACCGAATTCGGCATCGCCACCCGACGCCCCACCACGGGTGGCCCCCGGGGGACACCCGCGATGGGGCGCTCTTAGCTCGGTTGAGGCGACAGGAGGAGCCGTCTGGCTTCGGAGACGTTCTGGGGACGGCGGTTCGGGTGTAGCTCCATGAGAGCCACGATGGCGGTCCAGGTGGCCTCGGTTACGGTTGGGTTCAGGCTGCGCAGGTCGGGTAGGGCGGTGCGCTCCTTCCCGCGCCGCCAGGCCGGCGGCGGCTCTCGGCCGCTGAGCAGAAAGCACAGCGTACCGCCCAGGGAGTACAGGTCGC
>CAZDLH010000274.1:0-4426 GCA_964505925.1 uncultured Burkholderiales bacterium | reverse complement strand
ACATCGACGCTAACTTGGACGTTAACGTCGCACTGACCGCAGAGGCTCAGTTCAAGGACTATCTTGCGGCCAAGTCCAATATTGTAAAGAGCGGTGGCGGTAAAGAGGAGATCGCGTTGCGCCACCCGTTCGAGAGGGCCTCCCCCGCTTCGGAGGGCTGGTCGGCGCCCCCCTCGGGCTCCGGTACCCGCTCGATGGAGCCGGCCAGAATCCAGACCCCTAGGTTTCGAGCCAGCCTCCCCACCCGTCGGCTGTCCCGAGGCGAGCGCCGCAGGTCGAAGTAGGGCCAGCTGGTCTCCGGCCAGACCACCAGCTCTGCCCCTTGAGCCGCCGCCCGCTCGGTGAGCTCGAAGAGCCGCTCCACCGAAGCTTCGCGCTGGGCCTCGTCCCACTTATCGTCTTGAGCCCATCCCGGCTGCACCAGAGCCACCCTGAGCGGCGCCACCGAGCCGGAGGAGGGTCCCGCGCCCCAGGATAGACTGATGCCCGCGGCTAGCCCCAGCGTGGCGAAGAGGGGGAGCCGCACCCGGTACGGGCTCCAGAACACCACCCCGGAGAGCACTCCCAAGACCCCAGCGTAGCCCACCAGCCCGAGCCAAGGCAGCAGAACCAAGAACGAGGGGAGACCGACCAAAGCTCCTGCCGGGGTCTCCCAGTCGACGCCCGTCGGACCCAGGAGCAGAGCCCCCGCGGTCAGCGCCAGACCGCCTCCCACCGCCACCGGTCCGACCCCTCTGCGCCCCCAGCGCTCCAGCAGCAGACCGGGCAGAGGAAACAGCGCCCAAGGCAGCCCCCGAACCAGACACAGCGCAGCCCACGGGATCACCCCATACCCCAGCACCCAGCGGTAGAAGAGCCCGGCGAACAGCACCCCCCAGAGCGCGGCGGAAAACGGGCGCCAGCGCCCGGGGAGCCGCACCAGAGCCCAGAGCAAGAGGGCGGGATAGATCAAGACCCATAAGCCGTAGCCGTTCAGCGCAGCCCAAGCCAGCAGAAGCGCTCCGCCGCCGGCGAGAAAGACCTCCAGCGCTCTGGCCTTCCCCTTATCGCGACTAGACCGCGCCACCGGCACCGGCTTCTCTCGTCTGCTGTTCACCGTAGGATCGTTCCCCCAGGACGGACCTTCTAACCGAGGGACAGGGGACACCCACATCCCGGCTGGCCCGGGGAAGGGGAACCGAGCGAAGGAGACAAACTGCCCCGGCATGTTCACGGGACTGGTGGAAGAGGTAGGCCGACTCGAAGTGCGTCGACCGAGCGCCGGCGGCGGAGCTCGCTTGGAGGTGACCGCCGAAACGGTGCGCGAGGGGCTCGCCCTCGGAGACTCCATCGCGGTCAACGGCACCTGCCTGACGGCGGTTGAGTGGGGGGACGGCTGGATCGCCTTCGATGCGGTCGCCGAGACCCTGGAGAAGACCACCCTGCGCGACCTACCCATCGGTCGCGCCGTCAACCTAGAGCGCGCCCTCGAAGTGGGGGCGCGGGTCGGCGGTCATTACGTCACCGGCCACGTCGACGGCCAGGGCGCGCTGATGGCCCTCACCCCATCGGGCAACGGGGTGGTCTACCGTTTCTCGGCCCCCCGGGAGCTGATGCCGATGATAGCGGCCAAGGGCTCCATCGCTATCGACGGCATCTCGCTAACGGTGGTGGAGGTCACGCAGACCGACTTCACCGTCTGGATCGTACCCCACACCCTTGAAGCCACCGCCCTCAAGACTTTAGAGTTGGGCTATCCGGTGAATCTCGAAGTGGACATCTTAGCCAAGTACGTACAGCGCGCCCTGAGCAGTCGAGGCGGGGGGATCGGATACGACACCCTACAGAAAGCAGGCTTTTACGAATGAGCGACAAGCAACCGTTCGCCACCATCGAAGAGGCGATCGAAGACATCCGGAACGGCAAGATCCTGATCGTCATCGACGACGAGGACCGGGAGAACGAAGGCGACTTCATCATGGCCGCCGAGATGTGCACCCCGGAAGCTATGAACGTGATGATCAAGTACGGTTCGGGCTTCGTCTGCGCCCCCACCACGGTGGACCGACTTCGACAGCTGGACATTCCGATGATGGTAGACGAGAACTCTTCGAGGCTGGGCACAGCTATGACCGTCACCGTCGACGCGGTGCTCGGAACGACCACCGGGGTCTCGGCCGCCGACCGCTCCCTGACGGTGCGCAAACTCGCAGATCCCGGAGCCCGGGCCGTGGACTTCACCAAGCCCGGCCACATCGTCCCCCTTCGGGCGGCCCGGGGCGGCGTACTGCGCCGAGCCGGTCACACCGAGGCGGCGGTGGACCTGTGCCGCTTAGCGGGTCTGCAGCCGATGGGGGTACTGGCCGAAGTGATGAACGAGGACGGCAGCATGGCGCGCACCTCGGAGCTGTTGGCCATAGCCGAGCGCATGGGGTACAAGGTGATCACCATCGCTGACCTGATCGCCTACCGCCGGCGTACCGAGAAGCTGATCACCCGCTCGGCCACCACCGCGCTGCCCACCACCAAGTACGGCACTGTCACCGTCCACGCCTATGAAAGCGAGATCTGGACCGAACCGGCCATCGCCTTGGTCTGGGGCGACGTAGCCGACGGAGAGCCCACATTGGTGCGGGTCCACTCATCGTGCGTTACCGGCGACCTCCTCGACTCTTTGCGCTGCGACTGCGGCTCTCAGCTGCAGGCCGCCCTCGAGACCATCAGCGCCGAGGGTCGCGGCGCTCTCATCTATCTCGAGCAGGAAGGCCGCGGCATCGGTCTGGTCAACAAGATGAAGGCCTACGCCCTGCAAGAGAAGGGGCTCGATACGGTCGAAGCCAACGAGAAGCTCGGCTTCAAGCCGGACCTTCGCGACTACGGGATCGGGGCCCAGATCATCAACGACCTGGGCATCAAGAAGCTGCGCTTTATGACCAACAATCCAGCAAAGGTGAGGGGCATCGACGGTTTCGGCATCGAGATCGTGGACTGGGTTCCCATCTCGGTGGAACCGAACCCCCACAACCTGCGCTATCTACAGACCAAACGGGGTAAGATGGGCCACATCTTCCCAGACCCAAATATCAGCGAGGAGAGCGTCAAACCATGAAGTCCTACTCAGGCAAACTGATCTGCACAGAGGGGCGCCGCTACGGTATCGTGGTGAGCCGCTGGAACGATTTTTTCACCGAGCGGATGCTTGGCGGCGCCGTCGACACCCTGGTCCGCCACGGAGCCGACGAGGCCAACATCACGGTGGTTCGGGTTCCGGGGTCGTGGGAGATCCCGATGGCCGTTCGACGCCTGGCCAACAGCGGCAAGGTGGACGGCGTAGTAGCGCTGGGCTGCCTGATCCGCGGGGCCACCCCCCACTTCGATTACATCGCCGGAGAGGTCACCAAAGGCCTAGGCAAGCTGGCGCTCGAGTGCGACATCCCCATCACCTACGGGGTGATCACGGTGGACACCATCGAACAGGCCATCGAGCGCTCCGGGACCAAGGCTGGTAACAAGGGCGGGGAGTCGGCCGGCGCGCTGATCGAGATGGTCGAGCTGTACGCCGAGCTGTAGCCGTCCTACGGTTCCAATGCCCCTACAGGAGAACTTCGAGACTGTCCCCCAGGCGAACCGGGAGCAAAGTGAGATAGCGATCTTGCACCGTGAGGTCGTAATCGATACTGACCATCGTGTCTGCCCGGTCGGCCTCCAAGGTCAAGAAGATGAAATGGATGCCGCTCTCGGCCTTGGCCAGAGAGCGGATGGCAGGCCGCGCTAGGGGCGGGATCTGCCCGGGATCCCCCGCTTCGAGACCTCCTTGGCCGGCCCGTGTCGTCAATCGGGGGCACAGCTCGCGAAGAGCCGGCAGCGGCAGATCCCAAGCTGGTACGAACAAGAACAGGTCGTCGGCCGTACCGGTCCCTTCGTCCGAGCCGAAAAGGTTACGAAAGAAGGAGCCGACGCTACCTCCGGTGGCTTGGCGATCCGCGATGGTCACCGAGGTTCTAAAAGACCAGAACGGGACGTATTCCGGCTGCTGTTGCCCTTCCTTCGGCAAGTACCAAAGGGCCGAGCGTTCGTGCAGATGGCCGTCCACGATCTCGTAGCACTTAGCACAAACAGAACAGAAAACGAGTACCTGACCGCTCTCCCCCTTCATCGACTGCTGGCATTTTGGACACCGGAGCAGTACCAACTGCAGCTGACTCACGATTTTCTCTCCATCTGTTTCTGTAGATCCTGCATCAGGTCGCCTAGGGCACCACCGGCGAGCCCTCCCAGGCCGCTTCGTTTTCGGGCATTCACCGGCGAGCCCACAGACAAGGTCACCTCTCCACCGTGCCGGAATTTCCGAAACCCCCAATAGATGCTCACCACGCAGACGAACAGGAGAAATAGCAGCAGCTCAACGGACCCCCCATCGTGAGAGCTCGTGCTCATAGCGATCGCC
>CAZDLH010000273.1:0-4443 GCA_964505925.1 uncultured Burkholderiales bacterium | reverse complement strand
GCCGGGATGTGAACGTCTAGGGTTCGCTCGGATTCCGGTCTTCGGGGAGGGTCGTTCGTCTTTCTAGGAGTCTGCGGGGTGGAGCAGATCGTGGATGGTGCGAACGAGCTGATCGGGTGAGAACGGTTTCGGTAGGAAGCGAATCGGGCCGACCGCCTCCTGAGCTCCGTAGGCCTCCCCCGAGGTGATCAGTAGCGGCAGGTGGGGGAAACGGGCCTGGAGTTGGCTGGCGAGATCCGAGCCGGTCATTCCCGGCAGTCCCAGATCGATGAGCGCGAGTGCCGGAAGCTCGCTCACGGTCTCGAGCCGCTTTAGAGCCTGGGCGCCGTGGTCGGCGATCTCCACCCGGTAGCCGGCCCGGGTCAGGACGCGCTGGGCGAACAGTCGGACCTGGGGTTCGTCTTCTACTAGGAGCACCGTCTCGCCCCTGGCCTCCGGGGTAGCCTGGGGAGGCGAGGCGAGGGGGGCGGTCGCCCTAGCTGCCTGAACCGGAAAATCTAGATGGAAGCGAGCGCCTTTGCCAGGAGCGCTGTCCACGCTGATGGCGCCCCCCAGGGACTCCATAATGGCGGCGCTAGTGGCTAGGCCCAAGCCGGTGCCGAGCTCCCCTTTGGTGGAGAAAAACGCCTCGAAGATCTTCTCGAGGTGTTCTTCGGGGATGCCCGGCCCGTCGTCGGCCACCGTCAGTCGAACCAGACCGCGGTCGTTCGAGTGGGTGGCGGACAGGCTGACCCGCCCTTTACCTCCCAAGGCGTCTCGAGCGTTGAAGGCAAGATTTATGAGCAGCTGCTGGAGCTGGCCCCGTCCGCAGGTTACCGGCGGCAGGTCCTCCGGAAGCCTGATCTCGAGGGCGATCCCGTCCCCTAGGCTTCGACCGAGAAGAAGCTGGGTTTCCCGTATGGTCTCGGCGATCGAGATCGGCTCGGGGTTGGGGGCGCGGCGGCGGCTGAAATCCAACAGCTGTTCGACCAGATGGGAGCCTCGTCGCACGGCTCGACTCACCTGGTCGAGGTCCTGGCTCACCGGGTGAGCGCCCCCTAACTGTTCAATGGCCAGATGGACGAAGCCGTTGACCACGGTGAGCAGGTTGTTGAAGTCGTGGGCGACCCCTCCGGCCAACCGACCGATAGCTTCGAGTCTGAGGGCGTGCTGGAGCTGCTGCTCCTTCTGGTAGAGTATCGTTTCAGTGGCTTTTCGCTGGAGCGCATACAGAAGCGAACGGCGGACGGAGCCTTCGTTGAGCTCGTCTTTGAAGAGGTAGTCGGCGGCGCCCAAGCCTAGAGCTTCCTGGGCGAGATCCTCATCGGGGAATCCGGTCAAAACGATGAGGATAGAGTTCGGAGAGGCGTCGCTGATCTGCCGGACGGTGTGCAGCCCTTCGGAGTCCGGTAGGGAGAGATCGAGCATGATCAGTTCGTAGCTCGTGAACTTCAGCTGCTCGATGGCCCGCCCCAGACTGCAGGCGGTATCCGCTCGCGAGACGAGGCCTGGGCTACGGGCGAAGAGCCGAAGTAGAAACTCGGCGTCGATCGGATCGTCCTCGACGACCAAGACAGAGGGGTTGCTAGACGGGGAGTTCAACGACCCTCCAGTAGCTCTTGAGTAGACTGGTCAGGTGTAGGAAGTCCGGGCCCACGTTCGATTTCAGGCAGTACCCGGCGACGTGCTGCTGGTAGGCGCTGACGCGATCCTCATCGGCGTCGGAGGTGGTGAGGACGAAGACCACGCTGTCCTGGAGTTCGGGGTGCTCCCGCACGGCTTCTAGGAACTCCAGCCCACCCATCACCGGCATATTGAGATCGAGGAGCACGATATACGGTTTCGGTATCGCAGCGCTGCCCCGGCCGAGCAGCATGTCGAGCCCCTCTCGGCCGTTCTGGGCGACCACGATAGGGTTGGCGATTCGGTTCTTGCGGAAAGCTCGATGAACACCCTCGACGTCCACTTCGTCGTCTTCGATGAGCAGTACCGTCACCGTCTGAGTGGGCTGTAGACTAGTGGGCTGCATAGGAGACCTCTTTCGGCCAGGTTACGATAAACCGGACACCCCGCGGGCTGTTCGGCCGGATGTCGATCTCGCCCCCATAGCTCTCGATCACTTTCTTCACGAGGGCCAAGCCGATGCCGGAGCCCTCGACCTGGTCTCGGGGCTTCAGCGTGGAAAAAATGCGAAAGATCCGCTCGTAGTGCTCTGGAGCGATACCATCGCCGTCGTCGGATACGGTCAGCGTTACCGACTCCTCATCCTCTTCGACCTCCATCTGGATGGAGATCTCCGGCCCGGGGTGGTGTTTGACGGCGTTGCTCAGCAGGTTCTGTAGAACCTGCTGCAGGGGGAGCCGGGAGGCCAGCAGGGTAGGGGCGCTGGTGGGCAGGGAGATCTTCAGATTCGGCCGGATATTGCGGTGGAGGATCTCGACTTCTTCGAGCAGCTCTTTGAGATCGATCCGTTCGGGTTCGACCCTGCGTCCGGCCCGGGAGTAGACCAGGAGAGAATCGAGCAGCGCCTCCATCCGCCCAGCCCGCTGCTGCAGCTGGTCCAGATGGCGAAGGGAGGGTTCGGGTAGATGCTCGCTAGCGTCCTCCCGGATCCAGTCGGCGAGATTCTGGATGCCTCGCAACGGAGCTTTGAGATCGTGGGAGGCCACATAGGCGAAGTTCTGTAGCTCTTCGGTGGTGCGCCGGAGCCGCTCGGTCTGCTGGTGCTCGACGGTGACATCTCTGGCTATCGCATAGTAGAGCTGATCCACCCGGCGGGTCTGCCACTGGAGCGAGCGGTAGCCTCCGCGCTTATGTCGATACCGGTTCACGAAGTTGATCAGGCTGTTGGCCCCGTCTAAGAGACGGCCCACCTCGAGCTGGGTGATCTTGCGGTCCTTGGGGTGGATGAGGTCTAGGAACGGGGTGCGGTAGAGCTCATCGAGAGAGTAGCCGAGGATATCGGTCCAACGGGGGTTCACCAGCCGGAAGTAGCCCTCGGTATCCGCTACGCACAGCAGGTCTAACGACAGCTCGAAGAACTCGCGATAGTTGCGCGTGGGCCCGAGAATCTCGAGGCGGCTGGACGCTTGGTACAGTAGGACCCGTAAGAGCGTCTCTTGAGTTGGGTCTAACTCCGAGGTGTGAAGTTCACCCAGCTTGTGCTCGTCGCTGCGCAGGTCGAAATGTCGGGTCAAAGGCTCCCGGCCGTCCAGGCGGCGGATCAACTCTTGCTGACCGCAGGAGCATAG
Organism: uncultured Burkholderiales bacterium; assembly: GCA_964505925.1. Taxonomy (GTDB): domain Bacteria; phylum Vulcanimicrobiota; class Xenobia; order Xenobiales; family JADMJV01; genus JAEXNA01. Next base: position 1,213 of record CAZDLH010000273.1, on the reverse strand, counting down.
CGAGAGTCGCTCTCCGTACAGCTCCACAGAGCACCCTTCGACCTGGCACACCTCCGTGACAGCAGCCATCAGTTCGTCCAGGACCTCTCGGCTGTTCTCACAGCTAGCCAGGCGCCCACAGGCCCGGGCGATCAGCTCGGTCTTCGGCACTCGCTCCCCCTATCTACCTCATCGTACGGCAGTCTCTTCGTACTAAGACTATTTTTCCCTTTAGCTTGCCTTGATGTTAATGTATTTCTCGCCAGGAGGAGCGCCGCGGATGCGTAATACACTTTGTGTTTATGTCTAACTCGCATCGCGTCGCTTCTTACCGCCTGTATACCGCAGAGCTGTCCTGCTTGCGCCCTTTCCGTATCGCTACAGGGCTTCAACAGCTGTGCCGCACCTTGCTGGTGGAAGTGCAGACCGATGATGGGCTCCGGGGGGTGGGAGAGGCCACCCCGATCCCCCACCTTACCGACGAGACCTTCGAAGGGGCCCGTCAGGCGCTCGAAGAGCTGCTCTTGCCGCTGCTGCCCGGGCGCTCTCCTTGGGGGATGGCGGAGCTGCACCGCAAGATGTGGGCTCTGACGCGCTCGAAGTCGGCCCGCTGCGCGGTGGACCTGGCGCTGTATCACCTCCAGGAGCAGATCGCCGGAGTGCCGTTGAGCGTGCTCCTCGGAGGGGGGAGCCGTCCGTCCGAGCGTCGATTCGAGACCAACTACAGCATCGGGCTCGAGGAGCCGGAGACGGCGGCAGAGCTGGCGGTTCAGTACCGCGAGCGAGGCTATCGCGCCATCAAGGTGAAGGTCGGGCGTTCCTACGACGAGGACCTGGAGGTGCTGCGAGCGATCCGGGGGGCTCTGGCCCCGGGCATGGCTCTTCGCCTGGATGCCAACTGCGGCTGGAGCCGCCGGACCGCAGTGCGGGTTCTACAACGGCTGGAGGCCGAAGGGTTTCCCATCGAACTCGTAGAGCAGCCGACCCTGCGCGAGGACTTTTTGGGGCTGCGGTACGTTAGGGAGCGCACCCGATTTCCCATCGCGGCGGACGAATCCGTCCAGACGCTGTACGACGCCCGAGCTCTGTTGGCCGACGACTGCGTGGATATCTTGAATCTGAAGCTGATGAAGACCGGGGGTCTCTACCCGGCCATGGAGATCGCCTCCTTAGCGCGGGCTCACCAAGTCGAACTGATGGTGGGGGGGATGGTAGGCGAAAGCCTCTTGGGGGT
>CAZDLH010000272.1:0-4491 GCA_964505925.1 uncultured Burkholderiales bacterium | reverse complement strand
CCATCATACTCAGCCTACCCGCGGTAGCCCAACCGAGGCATCTCTACCTCACTTGGGAAGAGGAAGACACCGCCACCACTCAGACAGTGGTCTTTCACACCGTAGGGAAGGCCGACAACCCCCGCGTGGAACTCAAAGGTGCAGACGGGAAAGTGCTCACCCTACCCGCGAAAACGGCCATGATCACCGGCACCCAGCGTCGCATCCACCGGGCCCAACTCTCGGGGCTCCAGCCGAATACGCTCTACACTTTCCGAGCCGGTGATGCGCGGCACGGGCTCTCCCCCTGGCGCTCCTTCCGCACTCTCCCGGCCGACGACACTCCGATCAAGATCGCCGTCGGCGGGGACATGTTCTGGCACTCCGCTACGGTATCCTTAACCCAGTTCGCATCCCTTCAGCGTCCCCACCTGGCCTTGCTGGGCGGCGATATCGCCTACGCCGACGGCAAACTAGAGAACATGCCGTTCTGGGACCGCTGGTTCGACAACTGGGATCGCTACATGAACCGAGAGGGAGAGCCGATGGTGCCGATCATCAGCGCCATCGGTAACCACGAAGTGCGCGGCTACTTCGGCCAGCCCAGGCAGAACGCACCGTTCTACTTCGCCTTCCTCCCCCAAGGCGGCGAGCCGTACTTCCAGCGCCGATTAGGCTCGGCCCTGCGGCTCACCGTGCTCGACACCAACCACGTCACCCCCCACGCCGACCAGGTTCCGTTCCTCAAAAAGAGCCTAGAGGAGTCCACCGCCGACGAAGTACCGTACCACTTGGTCTGCTACCACGTGCCGAACTACCCCACCCAAGCGATCTTCAACGGACCCCAAGCCCTCGAGGGTCGCAAACACTGGGTACCTCTGTTCGACCAGCACCGGGTGACCGCCGCCCTCGAACACCACGACCACGTTTTCAAGCGCACCCACCCGCTCAAGAACAACAAGATCGACCCCGAAGGGACCGTCTATCTCGGCGACGGCGCATGGGGCATGCCCGCTCGCAAGATCCCCGAGGTGCGCTGGTACCACGCCAAAGCCTCTTCCACCGAGCACTTCTGGCTCCTGGAGACCGGCCCCGACGGACTCCGCTGCCGGGCCTTCAACCTCAAGGGAGAGGTCTTCGACGAAACCACCCTCAAGCCGCGCTTCGAGCCAAAATAGATCGATGGCGGAGCAGCCCACCGGCCACCACGCGGTGATCGAAGATGTCCTAGCCCGAGCCTCCCAGACGGTGGAGGTTCGGATCGCCCAGTTCCGGGCGTTTCTGGCCATCTTCTTGCTGGTGGTCACGCTGCAGACCCTCTTTTTCACCGGCAGCCGGGTCCCGGCACGATTCTTGGTCTTGGCTCTATCGGTAAGCCTGATGGCGCTGCTGTTCTCGCTCCTCGTGATCTGGGCCGATCGCTGGGAGCGAGGCTTCCCGATCACCACCGTGGCCATCTTGTCGATCGGACTCGATGCGGCGCTCTTAGCGCTTCCGGTCACCCTTTTCGTCTCCACTCCCGAGACCACGATGCCCTTAGTGCGCTCGGCCGATCAGCTGCTGAACCAGCCCACGGTGTTCGCCATGTACCTGCTGGTCATCGCCTCCGGGCTGCGCTTCCGCGACGCCGCCAAACTCGGGATCGCGGTGAACGGTCTGGTGATCTTAGCCATGATGGGGATCGAGGCGGTGCAGGCCCAGGGGCCGACCGGTGTGGCCCCCGAAGCCCTCTTCACCATCCGCCAGCACTTCTTGCTGCTGCTGTGCAGCGGGCTGTTGGCCTGGCTCATCTCGACCCATCTGCGCAGCACCACCCTGATGGCCGCTAACGCTGCCCTCCACGCCACCATCGACAGCCTGACCGGAGTCTACAACCGACACTATCTGCGCAACGAATTCGACCGTCTCACGGCACAACGAGAGGGGACCATCCACCTTTTGATGGTGGACGTAGACCACTTCAAGGCCATCAACGATGAACTCGGGCACGGAACCGGAGACATCGTGCTCAAGGAGGTGGCTCGCCGCCTCCAGGACTCTTTGCGAACCCACGATCTGGTGGCTCGCTACGGGGGCGAAGAGTTCTGCGTGCTCCTTCACGGGCTCGACGATCCCACGGCCCACCAAGTGGCCGAGAGGCTCCGGCAAAGCGTAGCCAAAGAGCCCATCGAAGAGCGCGTGGTGACCGTCTCCATCGGGGTGGCCCAGTGGGAGCAAGAAGAGGAGGTCTCCTCCGTCTTAGAGCGAGCCGACATCTGCCTGTACCGAGCCAAGGAGAGCGGACGCGACCGGGTGGTCTCCGCCTGAGCCCCCCTTTCTGGCCCACGGGGAATGATAGCCCAAAGAGCGAACAGCCCCCGGATAACGTCGCATAGCGAGGGAAATGAGAGATGAACCCTACCACCGGAGCAGAATCGTTAGCCTTCCGTATCCGCTCGGGCCCTTCCCGCGGCCTGACTTTGCCTATCGACGGACCTCATCTAAAGCTCGGTCGAGCCCGTCACCCCGGGGATCGCCAAGCCGGCTGGCTCAAGCTGCTCGACGACACCGTCAGCCGACTCCACTGCGAACTGTTCTGGCAGGAGGACCGCCACTGCTTTCGCCTGCTGCACCGTTCCACCACCAACTCCAGCTATCTCAACGGTGAAGCGGTCGAGGACGGCGAGCTCAGCGTGGGCGATATCCTGGAGATGGGGAGCACCACCCTCGAGCTGCTGAAGGCGGACCTGCGCTGGTCGAAGAACGCCGACGAGCCCAGCCAGACCAGCGCCCCGGCCGCCGGGGGGCCCGCTCTGGGGGCGAGCCGAGTCATCCCCGGAGCGACGCTCAGCGCGGTCTCCCCCACTCCCGCTCGAAAGATTACGATAGGCCCCGGCGCCCTCTTCGAACTCCAAGACGATAGCGGACAGCGATACGATATCCACGGACAGCTGGTGCGCTTAGGCTCTCCGCTCGATCCGCTTCTCGACGACGATCAGCACAAGCGGTACCGTTTCGATCTCGAACACGAGAGCGACGACCCCACGCTGAGCCCCTACAACCTACTCTTTCGCTACGACGAGCTGCACCAGCGCTACCGCCTGGCTAGGGTGGGACCCGACTCGCAACACGTCGAGCTCTTCCGGAGCCTCGAAGGCACAGTCTGGCGGACCGCCCTCGAAGAAGGGGGAGAGGTCCTGCTCTCGGAAGGCGACCTCATACAGTTAGGAGATCAGGCCCTGGTCTTCAGCCGAAAGGATCAAGCATGACATCTACAGACCGTCCCGTCGTTCTCGTGACCGGAGCCTCCCGCGGTTTAGGCGCGGCCATCGCTCGTTGCCTCGACCGCATGGGCGCGGCCGTGGTTCTCTCAGCGCGCTCCCGCGACAAGCTCGAAGCGCTCGCCTCGGAGCTGACCGAAGCGCTGGTCCTACCCGCCGATCTCAGCGATCTCGACTGTGCGGTGGAACTCGTCGAACGAGCCGCTGCCTGGAAGGGCCGCTTGGATGCGCTGGTCAACAACGCCGGGCAGATCGACCCCATCGAGCCCCTCGCTAGCTGCGATCCCAAAGCCTGGGCTGAGGCCATCCAGACCAATCTTGTCGCACCCGCGGTGCTGACCAGCCGAGCGCTGCCCCATCTAGCCCGCCAGAACGGGCGGGTCGTCCACATCTCCAGCGGGGCCGCGGTGAAAGTCGTTCAGGGGTGGAGCGCGTACTGCACCGCGAAGGCCGGCTTGCTCCACCTGTCTAAAATCGCCGCCGAAGAGTGCCCCGAAGTAGCCCAGTTCTCGCTTCGTCCCGGCGTGATCGATACCGACATGCAACGAGCGATCCGCTCCTCGGCCGGGATGACCGAAGCCGACCTCACCAAATTCCGCTCTCTGCACGAGAGCGGCCAGCTCGAACCGCCGGAGGTACCGGCTCGCGCTGCAGCGTGGCTCGCCCTACGGGGACCCCACCAGCGCTCCGGCGACTTCATCGAGTATAAAGACGAAGGGATCCCCTCGGAGATCGACACCTAGACCTCCGATCGCGCGCTTCGAGTCGAACTTTCCGTTCTTGTCCCAGCAGGAGAAATAGGATAAGATTTCCAAGGTCCGCCCCAGCCCGGCGATAGGGATCCCCACACGGATTCGACGGGCTGCCCTGCCCGAAGCCAACGGCAGAGCCAGACCCGACCTAAAGATTTCAGACTGCTCGAAGAGGAGACCCACCAATGGCAAATACACCCAGATTCTCGGCACCCGGAGACGACGCGAAAGCGCTACTTCCGGTAGTCATCATCGGCTTTCTTTTGCTGGTGGCCGTAATGTACTACGGCGGTATGAGCGGCGGGTTCTATCCGGCAAGCGGGATCTACCCTCAGTAGACCTCGGCCCGAACCAGCCCCGCTCGACTTACAAAAAGAACCGTTCCCCTCTCTAGGCGGAACGGTTTTCTAATATCCGCAGAGGCCGAAGACCCACGACTCGAGCGGCCAGATGGTCTTCCCCACTCCAAAAAGCTAGGTTTTTGGAGTCTTTCCGGCCGA
>CAZDLH010000271.1:0-4491 GCA_964505925.1 uncultured Burkholderiales bacterium | reverse complement strand
GGTGGCGCGCCCCCGGGCCCTGACTTATCTCGAGAAAGCGGACCCCATCCCGACAGAGGATTCCGGGGCGCCGTCGCACGCCCGGATCGAGCGCTGGAAAGAGAAGCTGCTGGATCTGACTCTGCGCAATCGGCTGCTGAACTTTCGGCCCCAGCGGAAGACCCTGGCCGTGCAGAACCGGCGGCTGGCGCTTCTCGAGGACCAGCTGGCCGAGGGGCGCGCGTTCGAGCTGTTCCCTAGATTGCGGATGGAGGCCGGCCGCGACTCCGAACTCCACCGCGATCGGACCGGAGAGGACCTCCTGTCCGAGCGCCTGCTCAGCGATCTTCAGCAGAGGCGCCTTCATACCGATCATACCGCCGAGGAGCTTCAGAGGCGACAGGTGGAGATCTTCCGGGAAGCCCGCACCGTGCAGGAGGAGACCGGCAGCAACACGCTGTTTTTAGCGTTGGGTTTCCTGGAGTGGTACGAGACCGCCAGTAGCGAGGACCCGCGCCGGGCGCCTCTTCTGCTTCTTCCGTGTCTCCTCGAGCGGGCAGCGGTGGGTAAGCCGTACCGCCTGCGAGCCACTGACGACGAGCTTCAGGTGAACGTGACTCTGCTCGAGAAGCTGCGTCGGGACTTCGGCTTGGAGCTGCAAGGGCTCCAGTCGCTCCCCCAAGACCACAGTGGGGTGGACGTGGACCGCCTACTGCGAACGGTGAAGGAGCAGATCGTAGAGATCCCGCGCTGGAAGGTGGTAGAGGAGGCCTTTCTAGGCTTCTTTAGCTTCACCAAGTTCTCGATGTGGCAAGACCTGCAGTCGCGCACCGAAGAGCTGCTCGACCATCCGGTTTTGAGCCATCTTCTGGGCGGGGAAGGGGCCGAGCGTAGCGGCGAATCGACCCAGGACGGACGGGTCTTCGTCCCCAGCGAGCAGCTGGACGAAGCGCTGCCGGTCGAGTCGTGCCTGTGCCCGCTGGATGCCGACTCCTCCCAACTCTCGGCGGTGTTGGCGGCCCACCAGGGGCGGAGTTTCGTGCTGCAGGGGCCGCCCGGCACCGGGAAGTCTCAGACCATCACGAACCTGATCGCTCACACCCTGGCGTCCGGAAAGCGGGTTCTTTTCGTGGCCGAAAAGCGGGCGGCGCTGGAGGTGGTGTTCAAGCGGCTAGAGGCCATCGGGTTGGGGGCCTTCTGTCTGGAGCTGCACTCGAGAAAAGCGAGTAAGCTCGATGTTCTCAAGCAGCTCCAGCGTCCCTTGGAGTTGGCCCGGGAACGGGAACCGTCGGACTGGCGTGAGCTCGCCGATCGTCTCCAGACGACCAAGGCGCAGCTGAACGCCTACGCCCAAGAGATCCATCGCCCTCGCAGCGCCGGGCTAACCTACTTCGAGGCGCTAGGCCGGCTCTCGGCTTATCGCGGAGCTTACTATCGGTTCGCCCTCAAGGGCTCTGAGACGCTGAGTCGGCAACGTTTTCTGGCGCTGCTGGAGGCGGCTCGGTCGGTTCAGGTAGCGGCCGTCGAGCTGGGTCGAGTCGGGCCGGGTCACCCCCTGTTCGGGCTGCAGCCGGACGGCTTCACTCCCCGGCGGGCCGAGTCGTTGGAGGCCGCACTCCTGCGCTACGAAGAGAGCATCCAGGCGCTGCAGGCCGCCCTCGAGGAGACGCAGGCGCGCTTAGGGCTGCCCGAGGGGGCGTGGTCGGCCGAGGAGCGCGGAAGGCTCGGACGGCTGGGGGGCTCTATGTGGGACGGACCGGGGCTCCTCGAGCCGCTGCTTTTAGCCTCCGACTTCAGCGAGCGACGCGAAGCGGTGGACGGCTGGTTGGCCTTGGTCGCTCGGGTGGGCGAGCTCCGCCGGAGTTTAGCCGAGCATTGGGACGAGGAGCGCTTACTGAAGCTGGACCTCGAGGCCCTAGTCGAGCAGTTCGAGCTGCGCCACCGTTCGCCGGCACTCGTCAGCTTCTTTACCCTCTGGGGCCCTCGCAGGACGGTTCGGACGGCCTTGAAGGATCCGGCCGTGACTCGACCGGGCGATGAGGCCGTACTGGTTTGGCTGCGCACAGCCCTGGAGCTTCAGCAGAGGCTAGTCGAACTCGACGCGCTCGACGGGGAAGCGAGAGCTCACCTCGGGCGGCTTTGGCGAGGGGACGAGACCGCTGCAGCGCGCGTGCGCGAGGCGCTCGAGTGGGCCGAGGCTTTCCGCAGAGAGCTCTTTTGGCTGCAGGAGCGCACCGGAGATGCGGGTCTGCGCGCCCGCGTGGTGGCTCTCTTGCCGAGCGTACGTGAGCGGTGGTCTACGCCCTTTGCTCTGGTTGAAGAAGAGCAACGGTTCGCCCAGGCCACCTCCGAACTCCGCCAGGAGGGTAGGGTCCAGCTAGAGTTCTGGACCGAGCTCGAAGGCCGGAGCGACCACCTGGGCAGCCTGCGGTGTCAGCTCGAGCGCTGGCGCCGGGGGCTGCCGGAGCTGCGCGCTTGGAGTAGCTACGTTCGGGTCCGGGCGGAAGCTGAGAAACTCGGCCTCGGCCCTTTTCTGGAGGCGCTGGAGAGCGGTGAGCTGGCGCCCGGGTCCTGCCGTGAGACAGTCGAAGCTTCGGTGCTGCGCTCTTGGGTGTACGAGATCCTCGAAGAGTCCGAGCAGCTGCGCCGTTTCCGCGGCTCTGCCCACAGTGAACTGATCGAGCGTTTTCGGATCGACGATCTGCAGAGCCTCGAGCTCTCCAAGCAGGTGATCAGGGCTCGGCTGGCAACCCGGGTGCCGACCTTCGGCTCCTCCATATCGTCCGGCTCTGAGATGGGGCTGTTGAGGCGCGAGCTCGAGAAGAAGCGCGCCCATCTGGCTAGTCGTACGCTGTTTCAGCGGCTTCGAAATCTGCTGCCGGTGCTGAAGCCGTGCGTGCTGATGAGTCCACTATCGGTGGCCCAGTATCTCGAGCGCGGCTCCCAGCGCTTCGACCTGGTGGTCTTCGACGAAGCCTCTCAGATCACGGTGTGGGACGCCGTCGGGTCGCTGCTTCGAGCCGATCAGGCGGTGGTGGTGGGCGATTCGAAGCAGCTTCCGCCCACCAACTTTTTCAACGCCCAAGGCACTGAGGAAGAGCTGGACCAGTCGAGGGTGGAGGACCTCGAGAGCATTCTCGATGAGTGCCGCGCATCCGGACTGCCGGAGCATTCGCTGCGCTGGCACTACCGCAGTCGCCACGAGGACCTGATCGCCTTTAGTAATCGGCGCTACTACGAATCGAAGCTGCTGACCTTCCCCTCGGCCTTCGAGGAGCACCCGCGGTTCGGGGTGCACTTCCGCGCGGTGGTCGGGGTCTACGACCGGGGCGGTTCTCGCTCTAACAGAGCCGAAGCCGAGGCCATCGTGGGCGAGATCGTGGCTCGACTCAAGAATCCAGAGCTGCGCGGTCAGAGCTTGGGGGTGGTTACCTTCAACAGTCAACAGCAGACTTTGATCGAGGACCTTCTAGACAAGGTGCGCTCGACTCGTCCTTGGATCGAGCCGTACTTCACGTCGGCGGTGGAGGAGCCGGTGTTCGTGAAGAATCTCGAGAATGTGCAGGGCGATGAGCGGGACGTGATCTTGTTCTCGGTAACCTACGGCCCGGACCAGGCGGGCAAGGTGACGATGAACTTCGGTCCTATCAATAAGGCCGGGGGAGAGCGGCGCCTGAACGTGGCGGTGACCCGGGCTAGAGAGCGGCTCGAGGTGTTCTGCAGCCTGAGCCCGACCGACATCGACTTGAACCGCACCAGTCAGCTGGGGGCCCACCATCTGCGCGACTTTTTGAGTTTCGCCCAGCAGGGGATGACAGCGCTTTTGAATGTGGCCTCCGCCGATGGAGCGGCGGAGTACGAGTCGCCCCTAGAAGAGGAGATCGGACGAGCGCTGGAGTCGAGAGGGTGGAGGCTGCACCGGCAGGTGGGCTGTCTGGGCTATCGGGTGGACCTGGGGGTGCGCCACCCGGATCTCCCGGGTGTCTACCTCGCCGGGGTGGAGTGCGACGGGGCCAGCTATCACAGCTCGCGCTGCGCTCGGGACCGAGACCGGATCCGCCAAGCGGTGTTGGAGAATCTAGGCTGGACTGTGCTTCGGGTCTGGTCTAGCGACTGGTGGTACGACCCGGAGCGCGAACTCGAGAAGCTCGACTCGGCGCTGCGAGCCGCTCTGGAGGGCTTCAGCTTGGAACGGGCGGTGCCCTACGCGGGGACCAACCTGGTGGACGAGGCGAAGCTGCCCGACCCGGATCGACTCCCGGAGCCCGATCCTCTTACCGAGGCCGAGGCGCCGTCTTCGTCCCCAGCGATGCAGCTCGCCTCTGGGGGGCGAACCGGGGTCGGAGGGCCGACCGAGCCGTCGGGGGAGGGGTTACCGTCATGGGAGGGTCTCCCCTTGCCGGGCACCGAGCGGTATCGCTGCGTCGAGCTAGACGGTGAAGAGTGGGAGCCTGATCATTTTTACGATCGAGGGATGACGCGGGTGGTCCGGTCCGCGCTCTTGAGCTGTCT
>CAZDLH010000270.1:0-4494 GCA_964505925.1 uncultured Burkholderiales bacterium | reverse complement strand
ATTCCGGTCTCCCTCACCGGCGACAGCGAAGTTCGTACTCGCGGTGGGATCGCTCAGCTCTATATGCGAGAACTGACCGTTCTTACACTTCCTACGGCTATTCCGAAGGTCTTCACCGTCGACGTCGCCTCGATGCAACCTGGCGAGACCCTCCGACTCTCCGATGTGGAGGTGCCGGACGACATGGAAAAGGGCGAGCCGCCGCACACCACTGTGGTGAACATCCTTGCACCGAGAGCTCTCGCTGCTGCGCGTCAGCAGAGCAAGAGTTAGTCTAACTCTACCAACTTGAGCGCCAGGAGTGGTCCGCGGAGCGATCCGGGGGCCACTCCTTATTTCTGGAGATCCGATATCGATGAGTATAGTGCAATCGCCAACCGTGCTCTTAGGGTTAGGCAACCCCGGATTGAAGTACCGAACGACTAGACACAACTTCGGTATGCTTCTCCTCGACCGCTTATCTCAGCTCTGGACCGAGCGCGGGGAGACCCTCGCCGAGGAGGTCTCGAGTTCGACGGCGCGCCTCCAACGCTGGTCTCTCCCCGATGGCGACCGGGAGAAGCGTTGCGACCTAGTCTGGCCTTCGACCTACATGAACCTGTCGGGCCGAGCTCTAGAGGAGCTCTACACCGGCCGCCCTGACGGACCTCCCGAGGACGTTTTTGCGGCTCATCTCCTGGTCGTTATTGACGATCTCAGTATCCCACTAGGCCAAGTGCGGTGGCGAGAGAAGGGCTCATCCGGCGGTCACAACGGGCTCAAGAGCGTAGAGGCGACCCTGGGAACAGCATCGTATCCGAGACTTCGCCTCGGTATCGGACGCCCGGCCCTCGATACCGACGTGGTGGACTACGTCCTCTCCTCTTTCACCGAAGACGAGCAGCCCTTGGTCGAAGAGGTTCTCGAAGAGACCGCACAGGGGATCGACTCTCTTCTTCTAGGGCGCTCGAGCAAAACTGTGACCATTTCGAAGCTCAACGGCTGGAGACCGGCCAATTTAGTTGCGGACAGAGGGCTCCCGAACGCTTAGTGCGAACCTGTCGCGACCGTGATTGGTCGAAGTTTTAAGCCCCTCCTGTGTCTCCTCTTACTCTGGCTCTTAGCGCCTCCTATTGCGGCAGAAGAGTACTGGCAGTTCAAGGACCCCCCACCCGTACTGCTCCGAGGAGTCACCCACTCCGTCGAACTCCAGAACGTGGGCCGGACCCCTTCCACCCCGAAGCTCGAGCTCGTCGGTGTCGAGCTGCTCGAACCGCCGAGCGAAGAGGTCGCCCCGGGGAGATCCGTCATGCTTCGGGTTCGCCTCTCCGAAGACACCACCGAAGCGTGGCGGATCTCTTTGCCGGAGTCCGACCTCGAACTGCAGGGCGGGAGCCTCCCGGGACTCTGGTCGATCCTGCCCCCCATTCTGGCCATCGGGATCGCCCTGTTGAGTAAGCAGGTCCTCCTGGCCCTCGTCCTCGGGATCTTCTCTGGAGCCGTCCTACTGGGCGGCGGACCGTGGAGCGGCTTCGCCATGACGCTCGACACCTTCCTCGTCGACTCGCTCGCCGACCGAGACCACGCCTTCATCCTGCTGTTCACCATGTCCTTAGGCGGGATGGTAGCGCTGGTGTCGGCCTCGGGCGGTATGCAGGGCCTCGTCGAAAAGATGAGCCGCTTCGCCAAGACCCCCGCTTCGACTCAGGTCGCTACCTGGGTTATGGGGCTCGCTATCTTCTTCGACGACTACGCGAACACGCTGCTCGTCGGCCAGACGATGAAACCGGTCACCGACAAGATGAAGGTTTCCCGAGAGAAGCTAGCCTATCTGGTCGATTCGACTTCGGCGCCGATCGCCAGTATCGCTCTGGTATCGACCTGGATCGGCTACGAGATGAGCCTCATCGCCAAGAGTTTAGAGCAGGTCGGGCTAGAGCGAAACGTCTACGAGATCTTCGTAGCTAGCATCCTACACCGGTATTACGCTATCTACACCCTTATCTTCGTCCTGGTCATCGCCGCGCTCCATCGCGACTTCGGCCCGATGTTGAAAGCCGAACGCCGAGCCCTAGCGGGTCGCGTAGAGAGCGCGAGCAGCAGCGTGGAGCCCGAATCGGTCGAGGAGACCACCTGGGGGCGATCGGCTTGGGATGCGGTGCTCCCCGTGGGCCTCGTCCTGTTCGGCACCTTAGCCGGGTTGGCGTATACCGGCTATCAAGAGCTCGGGCAGTTCCCGGAAGCCGGCGGCACCATCGGACGCGCCGCGGCGCTCGTCACCGCGGGCGACTCCTTCAAGGCCCTCCTCTGGGCCTCGGTGGCCGGAGGTCTCCTATCGGCAGCCCTCTGCCGACTACGTTACCGCGTGCAGCTCGAAAAGATCATCGAGGTCTACATGAAGGGCGTCGCCCATATGGGCATGGCGTGCGTTGTACTCGTTTTAGCCTGGGCGATCGGAGACGTCTGCGAGAAACTGGGTACCGGGCCTTATCTCGTCGAGCTAGCCAGAGGCTTTCTCAGCCCGCTGCTCTTACCCACCATCACCTTCATCCTGGCCTCGGTCGTGGCTTTCGCCACGGGCACCTCGTGGGCCACCATGGCCATCGTGATGCCCCTGGCGGTACGCCTATCCGCAGAGCTTCCCGCAGCCGTCGAGATGGCCGGTGAGACCACCGAAACCCTTCTGATCGGTACCATCGCTGCGGTCCTGGCGGGCGCGACCTTCGGAGATCACTGCTCACCGATCTCCGACACCACGATCATGTCGAGCGTGGCCTCCGGTTGCCATCAGATAGACCACGTGAACACTCAGGTGCCGTACGCTTTAACCTGCGCCGGACTCGCCATCGTTCTCGGAACCCTACCGGCGGCTTACGGGGTCAACCCGTGGCTTCTGAACCTTCTCGGTATCATCGCGATCGTGGCGATCATCAGATTCGTAGGCCAACCTGTCGATCTGGGGAGCAGAGAGATTTAGAGACGACGAGTGTGGGAAACCGATAGAAACGCAGTCTAAAGGTCCGGCTCGAGTCGGCTCGGAAGATACGGTTTAAACTCCCGCGGCTTCGGACAAAATACGAAACCCGGCTGGGAAACGAGAACGGAGCAAACATGGAGCTGATCGACGTTGGAACGGAGATCTGGATAGCGTTCAACGCTATTATTCTGGTCCTTTTACTGGTGGACCTCGGCCTCTTCCACAAGAAGGCCGAGAAGATACCTGTTCGTAGAGCTCTCTTGGAGTCGTTTTTCTGGATTGTGTTATCGCTGGCTTTCAACGGCTGGGTCTGGCACGAGTTCGGCAGTGTTAAGGGGCTAGAGTTTCTCACTGGCTACATTCTCGAGAAATCGCTCTCGGTGGATAACCTCTTCGTCTTTCTCCTTATCTTCTCGTACTTCAAAGTTCCGGCGGAACTGCAGCACCGCGTGCTGTTTCTGGGGATCGTCGGCGCCTTGGTCATGCGCGGTATCTTCATCTATCTCGGCGTGACCTTGGTCCGCGAATTTCACTGGGTGCTCTACATCTTCGGCGCCTTTCTCGTCTACAGCGGCATTAAGCTTCTGTTCCACAAGGAAGGGGACGACGCCACTCCAGAAAACGCCCTCATCCGAGGCTTGCGCAAACGTCTCAATATCACCGACGGCTACCGCGGTGAGAAGTTCATGGTGGTCGAGAACGGGGTGCGAAAATTCACCCCGCTGTTCCTAGTCTTAGTGGCCATCGAAACCAGCGACGTTTTCTTCGCGATCGACTCGATCCCCGCCGTCTTCGGCGTAACTCAGGATCCCTTCATCGTCTACACCTCCAACGTCATGGCCATCCTCGGTCTCAGGGCTCTCTATTTCGCGCTGGCGGGCCTCATCGAATATTTCCACTATTTAAACTACGGGCTCTCCGCTATCTTGATCTTCATCGGTGTTAAGATGTTGATCGAGAAGTGGGTGGACTTCCCGATCTCGGTGGACCTCGGGGTGATCGCTGTTCTCTTGGGGGGCTCTATGGCGGCCTCGCTGCTCTTTCCGAAGCGGAAGGGGCCCGAAGCCCCAGAGGTCGAGCAGACGGTTAGGGAACTTTCCGAAGGCCCTCAGGAGAACACTCCTGAGTGAACGCACCAGCTAAGCTGCCGTCGGCGATCCCCGCGCTCATCCGTCTTCTCGCCACCCTTTTCGTTCTGTCCGCATCACCGTCGGCGATGGCCCATCCCCTACCTGCGGACACTTTCGGTAGCCCGCCTTGGTACTACCCTCGAGAATCGAGTACCCGGTACGTCAATCCTCACCTGACACCTCAACGGGCCTTAAAGGGGGCTTGGGCCCAACGCTTCGAAGGCCAACTGGTCTTCTGGCAAGGACGCGTCGAGAGAGCTAAGACCGACCCCCCGCAGCGCATGCTCCTCAGGACCGAAGCCGGTCCCATCGAAGTCCAGTTCAGTCGCCCGGTGCGAAACCTGCAGACCGACCGGACCTCGGAGACCGTCGCGATAAGAGCGCATCTGCGGCGGACCCCCGCAGGGG
>CAZDLH010000269.1:0-4533 GCA_964505925.1 uncultured Burkholderiales bacterium | reverse complement strand
ATCGAGCGCGAGGTAGCCATCGAGGGCGATCTGACCGACCAGCAGCGGGAGAGGATGCTGCAGATCGCCGACCGCTGCCCGGTCCACCGGACTCTGGAAGGGCGTAAAGAGATCCGCTCCCGCCTGCTCCCCCCGGAAACCTGAGGCCCTCGGCCGACCTGGGCGGGATCTACCGTTTGACTCAGACTAACTTTACCGGTACGCTTGTGTATCCGTACTCTGAAAGGATCCCGCTTGTCCACCATCGGCCCTCACTCGCCCGCACCTATCAGGCCCACCCACACCCAGCCCCAGCCCGCGAGCTGCCCGAGCAACCCAGATAAGGATCCCGGAGGATACGACCTTCCCAAAGTCGGCGACCTGTTCGACGGATCCAAGCCGAATTTCGGGCGGGTCTACGACAAGTACATCTCGGCGACCCAGGTGCCTCAGTCGTTCGGTCCTAACGAGTATTACGACGCCGAGGCAGATCGCCAGACCGCTTCCGCGTACTACGGCGAGCTCGAGTCCCTCTCAGATCCGAAGGTGCGCAACGCGAAACTGCGCGAACTCTTGACCGATTCGCACACCCCCCACCCCAAAGGGTACCACTACGTGATCGCCAAGCATCTCTACACCGATGTCGACCGCCATCCCGACGGTACGGTGCGGAGCATCTACAACAAGGAGCCGGTCAAGGTCCTGAAATACCCCGATATCAGCCTCGACACGCTGGCCGAGAACGACCTCTCGGCCATCGCTGGGGCCTGCGTCTCTTCGCCGGAGGTGCTCGGTGCCTGGCTCAGCTTTCAACGCGGGGCCGCCAGTCTAAACTGCGAGCACGTGGTGCCCCAGAGCTTCTTCGGCAAGAAAGAGCCGATGAGGAGCGACCTTCACCACCTGTTCGCCTGCAATATCGGCGACAACAGCCGCCGGGGCGCCACCCCGTACGGCAAGTTCGTCCCGCCCGGAGGGAAAGGGGAGGTGGCTCGAGCCACGCTCTACTTCATGATGCGCTACCCAGAGGTGAAGACACCCTACAACGAGCGCTCCATCGAGATGTTCAAGCAGTGGTCGGCCGACGACCCTCCGGACGACCGGGAGATGCGCCGCAACCGAGAGGTGCAGAAGATCCAAGGGAACCGCAACCCTTTCATCGATCACCCCGAATGGGTCCAGGATCTCGATTCAAAATCTCTTTGAACGCCCCTTAGTACACCTGAGAGCCCGCCTTCGGACCGTCCGCGGCGGGCTCCGTCGATCCCGCGCCAGGATCTCCAGCTGCGCCGGATAAGGACCCAGCATGCTCTCTGCCTCAGATCTTAGTGTCGCGGTGATCACCCCCAACGAGCGCTCCGCGCGCTCGGAGATCGAGCTCTACGATCAGCAGTGTATCGACCGGGGGTCGGTGGTCTGGCCCACTCTTTGCGCCCTCAGCTGGAAAGCGTTCACCGAAGAGCTGTACGACGAGCTCTGCCTGAGCGGCGCCTGGAGCGCAGCCAGCGCCGTCTTCGGCACCCAGCTCATGAGCCGCTGGCAGGAGCGGTTTCTCTGGCTGAAGGTGGTCCAGGCCTCGGAAGCGGGGCAAGGTCTGTTACACCAGGCCGCCACGGCCCAGGAGGCGGCGGCGGCCTACGAGCTAGCCTGCGGCTACCGATTGTTCCCCTTAATGTACAAGCAGCGCGGCACCTGGGAGCACGAAACCGAGGTCTTCTTGGACTGGAGCGAGCGCTTCGACCGGGCCTGTCGAGAGCGCGACTGGTTCCCCCTGGCCCGCCTGGAGCAGCAGCTGCTGGCGCGCCTGCCCGACGACCTGCAGGGTCTGCTGCCTCCGAAGCTTTGCCTGCGGGGGTTCTCAACCTTGGACCCGCTCTCCGAGCAGCTCCTCGCCGTCTTCGAAGAGCGCGGTATCGAAGTGGTGCGCGAGGAGCCGCCGAACCTAGAGCTGCTGGAGTCCCCACCGGCTGGCTGGGGCCGGCTCGCCCCCACCGACGCCGCTGAAGAGCTGGTGGAGGCCGCCCGCTGGGCTCGCCGGAAACTCGAGGAGGACGGGCGAGCCGATCGCAAGACCCGACTTCCGCTGGCCCTGGTGGTGCCCGACCTGTCGGAGCGTCGCGAGGAGGTTCTCGAGGTGCTCGACCGAGTGCTGCACCCTTCCACCTTACTGGTGGAGGGGGCCTCCGCTCCTCGAGCCTACAACGTGTCTTTGGGCCGATCGCTTTCGGCCTACCCCCTGGTGGCCGACGCTCTGGCCTTTCTCAGGCTGGAGGCCCACCCGGTGCCCCTAGCGGTGTTCTCGGCGCTGTTTCACTCACCGTTTCTAGCGGGCGCCGAACGGGAGCGCCTGAGCCGGGCCATGCTCGAGGTCAGGCTCCTGCGCCTGGGCGCCTACCGGATCCCGCTGCGCACGGTCGTCGATTTCGCTGCCAAGGAAGCCCCGGCCCGCCCGGCCTCCACCACCTCCCCAGCCGCCCAGGGGGCCCAGGCGCCCCAGCCGCCGCCCTACGCCTGCCCCATCCTGGCCGAGAGGCTCAGAACCTTAGAGCAGCAAGCTCGGAGCCGAACGGGCCAGCGTTGGCTCCCCTCGGAGTGGGCCGAGCTGTGGAGCCAACGTTTACAAGGCTTAGGCTGGCCAGGCGAGCGCCCCCTCGACAGCTCGGAGTTCCAGGCCCGGGACCGTTTCTGGGAGCTTCTGAGCGGCTTCGGCGCCCTGGATAAGGTGCTGGGTCGCACCTCGCTCCCGGAAGCGCTGAGCACCCTGAACCGGATCGCCGACGAAACGGTTTTCGCCCCTAAGCTGCCCACGACCCCGGGGGCCTCCCTACAGGTGCTGGGTCTCCTGGAGGCCGCCGGACTCCCCTTCGAGGCGGTCTGGCTGTGCGGGCTTCACGACGGTGCTTGGCCGGCCTCGGCCCGCCCCAACCCGTACCTGCCCGGGCTGCTGGCAAAGGAGTTCGGCGTGCCCCACAGTTCGGCCGAGCGGGAGTACGAGTTCGCCGCCACCACCTCGGCCCTGTTCTTAGCTCGCACTTGCGAGGGTGTGATCAGCTGTCCGCACCAAGAAGGGGACCGGCAACTGCGGCCGTCCCAGCTGTTCCGACGGGTGCCCGAGCTGTCACCTCGGGAGAATCTGGGGACGCTGGACCCGCTAGCCGATCAGTTCGGCTCGGCCGAGCTCGAACTTTTAGAGGAGACGACGGCGCCACCGCTCGCTCTCGAAAACCCCGCCCGGGGAGGCTCGGCGCTCTTTCGCTACCAGATGCTGTGCCCGTTCCGAGCGTTTGCCGCCCTGCGCCTACAGGCCCGTCCTTTCGACCAGCTCGAAGAGGGGCTCAGCTCGGCCCAGCGCGGCGATCTGCTGCACTTTTGCCTCGAGGAGTTCTGGATCGGGGTGCGGACGCTAGAAGACTGGAAGCGCACCCCGTCCGAGGAGCGCGCCGCGCTCATCCGCCACGCCGCCGAGCGGGCCGTCGAGCGAGTGTCCCGGAATCGTCCGGACGTACTTCGGGGCGCCTACCGCGATATCGAGGTGCTGCGCCTGGGCGAACTGCTTCGGGAGTGGCTCGAGGTGGAGGAGGCCAGACCGCCGTTCGAGGTGGTCGCCACCGAAGAGCCGCTGGAGTTCGAGTTCGGAGGGCTCCGACTGTCGGCCCTCGTGGACCGCGTCGACCGCACCCCCGAGGGCGACCTACTGCTGATCGACTACAAGACTGGGGACCGCAAGCACAACGAGTGGCGCCCCGAGAGCCTTCGGGAGCCCCAGCTTCCGCTGTACGCGGTGACCTGGCTCGGCCCGGTAGCCGGGCTCGCCTTCGCCCGGGTGCGCCCCGGAGAGATGGCCTTCAGCGGGCTCACGGCCCGGGCCGGCCTGCTCCCAGATGTGAAGCCGAGCTCGGAGACGCGCAACTTCGAGTGCGACTGGCAAGAGCTGAGGGCTCGCTGGACCGACATCTTGCTGGAGACCGCCCAGCACTTCGCCCAGGGCCGAGCCGAAGTCGAGCCGATCAGCCGCTCGGTGGCCTGCGCGCACTGCGGGCTGGAGAGCTTGTGCCGGATCGACGAGATCGAACTCCGGATCGGAGCCGAGTCGTGAAGCTCGCGGCCGACGATAGCCCCGCACGCCGACGCGCTCTGGAGGGCACCGCCTCCTTCATCGTGCAGGCCCCGGCCGGCTCCGGCAAGACCGGACTGCTGACGCTGCGCTTCCTGAAGCTGTTAGCCCTGGTGGAGCAGCCTGAAGAGATCCTGGCTATCACCTTCACTCGCAAGGCGGCCGGCGAGATGCGCGACCGGATCGTGGAGGCTCTCGAGAGCGCTCAAGGCCCCCCGCCTCCGGAGGAGGACGCCCACGCCTACAGCGGCTGGACGGCCGCCCGCGCCGCGCTGGAGCAGGACCAGACCCGAGGGTGGCGCCTGCTGGTGAACCCGGCCAGACTACAGGTGCTGACCATCGACTCTCTCTGCAGTCGACTGGCCTCTAGTCTGCCGGTGCTGAGCGGCTTCGGCTCGCTACCGGAGACCACCGAGGACGCCTCGGAGATGTATCTCGAGGCC
>CAZDLH010000268.1:0-4549 GCA_964505925.1 uncultured Burkholderiales bacterium | reverse complement strand
TCTGGAACTTCTTGGCCAGTTCGCGCAGCCCCGCGCGGGCGGCGTAATACCCGTTCGCGCCGGCCGCGAGTTTAAGGGTAGCAAGTAGGGACCCTCCGGGCTCTAGGAGCTCCTCGAAGCGACCGAGGAGTTCGGCTGAGACATCAGCCGACATCTTCATGTCGCTCACCAGCAGTCGATACTTTGTGGAACCGACCGCTCTCAGAAACTCTCCTGCTGTCGCCCGGTGGTGTCGGATACGTGGGTCGTCAGCTAAGCGTTCTGAGAGGGCTGCCGGATCGACGGCGTCCACCTGGAAACCCAGTTCGGCGAGGACCCGGCTCCAGCCGCCGGGGGCCGCACCGAGATCGAGCGCCCGAGCCTCTCCTATGGGTGCGGGTAGGGCGAAGGCCTCCCAGGCTTCGAGCAGCTTCGACTCCGCTCTACTTATACCGTCTGCAGAGCGCGGTATACGGCAGACACCGCCGTTCCAAGGAGAGAGGTTATCGCGGGTTCGAGAGAAGCCGAAGAAGAGGCGAGCGCCCGAGGGTCGGCAGAGCCAAAAGACTGTGATCACGGCCTCCGATCGACGATCGTTTCGATGGCTTTCGGGTAGACCCAACGACTCTCGAACTATTCTGAGTAGCTCTTGAATGGGGAAGCGAAGTCGCAGATTAGAGTCGAACTGTATCGAGTATGTGAGGCCGTGAAAGGGCGCCCACCTCCGGGCTAGTTCAGACCAAGGAGCCCGCTCGAACTCCTCCCGGCTTCCCCCTGCCTCCGAATGAGGTGTAGGCCAGACGAGCTGAGCTGGGGCTCGGTGCTGCCAGAAGTAGCCGACCTCCCGACTATTCGTCTCGAGAAGATAGCGGCGCGGCCCGAGCTGTTCTAGGATCCGTCCGAGCTTCCGGTCTTTGAGCTCCAGACGAAACGGCTCTGCACTCTCTTCAGCAGTACATACGAGGTAGGACGACCATAGTTCATTTTGCTTACTGTCCGACATATAACCTAGCAGGATAGCAAAGATGTTCTCTCTTTGCAAGTGTTAACATTTTGTGCTATAATGAATACGTTGTCCCTTCTGACTCCCCCCTCGGTAGAAACCTTTGGTTTGTTCTGTCCGAGACCGGGTGCTCCGGAAGTGGGCGGTAGAACAGTACGACGATATGGAAAGGCGGAATCAAGCTGTATAACCAAGGAGACACTATATCCCACGCTTACCACGGAGTAGGCACGATCAGAGCTATCGAAGAGAAAGAGCTCCTCGGATCGAAAGCGGTGTTCGTAACCCTATACTTCGATCGAGAGAGCCTCAAGGTGATCGTTCCGAAGCGCGAACTCGATGAACAGGTCCGAAAACTTATGAACGTCCAGGAAGCGCGAGAGCTCCTCAGCTACTTTGAGAGCTGCGACGACACGGTCTCGAAGTCTTGGAAGACTCGAACCCGAAACAACCACGAGCGGATGATCAGTGGAGACCCCAAAGAACTCTGCCATGTGGTCAAAGGCTTGCTCTCCCTTCAGAAGAAGCGAGGCCAGCTAGCCAACAGCGATAAGCAGCAGTTGCGAAGGGCCTTAGATATTCTAGGCGAGGAGCTCGGAGCGACTCTAGGTAAAGACAAAGAAGCGATGATCGAAGAGCTCGAGAGCATCGGTCATACCGAGATGGCCGCTTAATAGAGCTTCTCGAGTCTAGCCAGAGGAAGAGCCTCTTAGCTAATTGGAGTCCCAGAGATGAAGCTCTGTTATGCGACTGCCCCCCGGGTATATCCCGAGGGGCAGTTTTTTTTTGCGGCCTAGAGCTCCAACCAACAGAACCAGAAGGGGTGGCGGCTCTTGTACCAAGTCAAAACTTCCCGCAGCCTCTTCACTTTAGGAGGGCTGATCACTGCGGGTGGAATCTTATCGAAGTGGACGCGAACCTTGTCTCCTCCGGGGAACTCGAGAGCTTCGGAACAGAGGGTCTGCAGCTCGTTGCGAATCCTTCCGGAGTCGGAGACCTTCACAGCCCTTTCGGTGTGATCCACTCCGCTCAGAAACCTCTGGAGTAGTGGTTGGAATACCGTTCGGCTCCCCTCTAAGCCTTTCATGAGGCGGAAGGTGAGATGAATTCGCTTGTCGGTAGTCCGCGAGGTCAATCGAACGGTGACGCGATAGGTGGATTCTGAGATCTTCTCTACACCGGGAAGACCGGTGTAAGGATCCATGCCCATGTAGCTTCCGATCGCTAGAACGTTCCAATCTTTCTCTGGGAAGAGGTCTTCAGCCTTGAGGATGCCCCTTTTTAAAGGGATACCGGCCTCGGAAGCTTCCCGCACCTGAAAAGCCAACTCTCGGGCCTCCGCCTCGGTCGCCGAACGACCGATCAGGGCGGAGACCTGCTCGCGGTAGTCCGGACTGTTCGGGTCGAGGAGCATCAACTTCCGCTCGATCTTATAGTCGAAATGGAAGGTGGAAGTGAAAACAGCAAGCGTCGCTTCTAGGTCCCCGAGCGGTGCTAAGGTAGCAGCTTGGAACGCTTCCGCGGAAGCGGCGTAGCCGTCCACGATAAAGAGGTGCCGATGGCCTTGGTCATCGAACCAGTCGCCCACCGCGTGGATCGGTGAGTAGGTACCCGACTCCACGAACAGTTCGTGCCCGTTGGGCAGCCGCCAGCCGTCCTCCACGAGATGGCACCCCAGGTCGGTCCACTCCTCCCAAAGCTGACCGATCCGGCCGGCCCGGCTCGGTCCTCCCAGGGTCCAGATGTGCACTCGCTCGGGCTCCAGGTCCGGGTAGGTGGCCAACAGACTCTCGAGGACCTCAGCCCGCGGTGTCCGGTAGTCGAGGAGCCTGGAGTTCTCTTCGGCGTTCCGGACCGCCGCCACCGGCACGATCAAGGTGCCCATGTAGCCTTCGTATGGGCGGACCACTTTCAAGGGCTGATCGTAGATGTGGAGGATGGTCATCGTACCCTCCTCCCGACCCAACGCGAACCGCGAGGTGTTCTCCAGTGTATCGACGGCCGCCCCCCAAAGGACGATCCCTTCGGTCTTCAGCTTCTTGTAGAATCTCTCCCAGCCGAAGCTGGGATCGTTGAGGAGGCGCTGGACATACCGGTCCATCTTCTTTGCGATCTCCGGTCGGGCGTAGACCCGACCGAACCCAAGTTGAGGGTTCGCACCCATCTCCGGGGTCTCTCCGGCTTTGGGCATCAGGCCTTCTCCAAGGCAGATCATCAGGGCGTGATTCTCCGGGAGGTGTCGAGTGAGGTACCACAGACCTTCGCTCATGCTGTAGGCGGAGACCGCATCGGCTTCCTTCTTGATCTCATTGAGCTCGCTCTTGCTCTTGCCCTCCCCCTCCCCGAAGCGTCCGTAGAGCTTCGTACCTAGAGCGGTGACCGCAGCGGTGGTAGCCAGTTGACGTTCGAGCTGTCCTTTAATAAAGGACATGTCGGTGGGGTTCTCTCGGTTCGGTTCACCTTTGGTCCATTCCGTCTCGACACTTTCGAGCCAGAGATGGAACCGTCCGAGAACAGGTCGGGTGTCGAAGGCCCACTGTGCTAGGTGATCGCGTCCGGTTGCTTTAAAGACAGTTTGGTTCGGCATAGTGGGACCGTTCACGTTCGGAGTGATCTACCCTCCGTAGGGAGAGTACAACAGCGCTCTCGTCGGGTTAGTCCGAGCGTACTCGCGAACAGGCTGGCAGCACCTCGGCGACCACCTCGAGGAGTTCGTTGATGGCGAACGGCTTCTTGATGTAGGCCGAGCCCAACGTGAGTGCGTCCTTCACCTCTTCGGGCTCGGAGTAGCCGGACATAAAGATGAAGGGTGCGCTCACTCCCCTGCCTCGGAGCCGTCGGGCCATCTCGGGGCCGGCGAGTCCCGGGAGGATCACGTCGCTGAGAAACAGATGGACCTTCGAGAGGCTCTCCTCGCTCAGCGAGAGGACCTCCTCTGCGGATTCGAAGGAGGAGACGCGATAGCCCCACTTCTCGAGAGAGCGGACCACTATCCGACGGACCCCGTGATTGTCCTCGATGACCAGAATGGAGGATGTCGAGCCGCTCTCGGCGTTCGGTTGGGTCTCGTTCGGAGGGGACTCCCCGGTCTCGGCGGCACAGCAGGGAAACAGAACCGTGAATTTTGAACCTTCATCCACGGAGCTTTGCACCCGAACACCCCCCGAGTGCTGTTGGGCTATCCCGTAGACCGAGGAGAGGCCGAGCCCGGTGCCTTGGCCCACAGGTTTGGTGGTGAAGAACGGCTCAAAGATCTGTTTGAGGTTCTCTTCGGAGATCCCCACTCCGGTGTCCCGAACGCTAAGGCAGGCGTACCGACCGGGGGGCAGGTCCCCCTCTTCGGGTTTTACGGTGTGAAGCGCGGTGGCGACGGTGAGAACCCCACCGTCCGGCATGGCGTCGCTGGCGTTGACGGCCAGATTCAGTAGCGCCTGTTCGATCTGGTACGGGTCAGCCTGGATCGACAGGTTGCCCGGATGGAGTTCGAGTCGCACATCGATGCTGTCTTTGAGGATGCGGGTCAAAAGCTCCGCCATCGCCTGCAGTTGACCGTTTAGGTCTAGAGGC
>CAZDLH010000267.1:0-4561 GCA_964505925.1 uncultured Burkholderiales bacterium | reverse complement strand
GCTCGATCCCTTGAAACTTCCCGATGTACAGCGCCACCGACAAAAGCATGATATTACCGGCCGCGCAGCCGGCCACCGCGAGGCGTTTCCACAGAAGGCTCTGCTCCGGCGAGCGGGCGCTGCGGTCTACCTCTTTGGGGACCTCCCTAGCAGGGAAGCCCGCCCCTTCGAGGGTCTCGACCAGACTCGCCAGGGTCAGCTCCGGGCTGGTCCGTACGCGGAGCTGCCGCTGAGTCAGATTCACTCGCGCTTCGAAGACACCCGAGGTCGCCTTCATCGCTCGTTCCACTTGGGCTACGCAGTTGATGCAGTGGAGGTTGTCCAGCGCCAAGAGGTGCTCTCGAGACTCGGTCTGGGCGCCGTCGCAAGGCTTGGTCTCCCCGGCCGGGCGGGCCTCCCCTTCGCGGGTCTGACAGCAGCCCGCCGCCGATACCGCCGCCGATACCGCCGTAGAGGGCGGCGGCTTCTCCAAAGGAGTCGAGCAGCAGCTACTCACGAAGACCCTCCCTGATCCCCGGAGAGGTCCACTCGGTGCTCCACCTTCACGATGTGGTCGCCCTTCTCCACGTGGTACTGCAGCCGCCAAGCTCCCTGCCCGACCTCGGCTCGGGTCCGATAGATGCCCGGTCCGATCTCATCGAGCCGGTAGTGACGGTCGTCGCGGCGGGTGGCCGGTCTTCCCACCTCCACCTGCACCTCAGCTCGCTGGACCGGCTTACCGTCAGCGTCCACGATGGCCAGGTACAGTTCGGGACCCCTCAGTCGCGAATCGAGCACCCAACCCAGCTCGCGCTGATGTTTTCGCCGAGCCATCTCCTGGCCGTACTCGACACCGAAGCGATAGTACTCCACCTCGTCGAGCCCCTCGAAAGTGGTGGTCGCCAGCGTGACTACCGACAGCTGGAAGCAGATGAAAGCCACTAGGGCCGCGGCCAGTCCGCAGGGCCAAGGGTGCAGTTTTTCACGAAGTTTTTTCACGGGGTTCCTCCAGCGCGAATCTGAGTGATAAGGGTCGTCTGTTTGGTCCGGGCGACATCCCCGGACTCCACGGTAAAAGAGAGCGCCTCCGAGCGTAGCGGCGACCTACCCCCGGAGCTCGTCGCCTCCCCGGCCTCGGCCGGCTCGAGGACCACCATCACCGGGACGGTGTGGACGGATTCGGGCTCCAGCAGCACCGGGTTGTGAGCCGTCACCACCTCGATGGTTACGCCCTCGGCCTCAGCGGAGATCCCCACTGTGCGGGCTTCGGCCGTTCGGTTCACGATCCGCAGGTCGTAGCGGTTGATCGAGCGACCGTCGAAAGCCTGACCCATACCGCCTTGGCTCACCTCCCGGACCACTTGGAAGTCGAACGGGGGTCGCTGCCAGACCAGCACGGTGGTCAGCGCGCCTAGCCCGAACAGCAAGGTCAGATAGATCAAAGGTCGCACGCCGTAGGCCCCCAGCCTCTCTCGCCAGCTCGGGGTGCCCCGGGACTCTTCGACCTCCGCGAGACTGGCGAAACGGATCAGACCAGCCGGGCGGTCCACCCGATCCATCACCTCATCGCATGCATCGATGCACGCAGCGCAGTTGATACAGGCGAACTGGAAGCCGTCCCGGATATCGATCCCCATCGGACAGACTCGAACGCAGGCGGAACAGTCCACGCAGTCGGCAGCTTTCGGGTCCTTGACTCGCCCCCTGGGCTCCCCCCGCTTGTGATCGTAGTTCACCATGATGGTGTCCTGGTTGGTCAGGGCGCTCTGAAAGCGCGCGTAGGGGCATATGGTGGTGCAAAAGTGAGAGCGGATCACCCCGAAGAAGCTCAGCGAAACCGCCGTGAAGAACAAGATCAGCTGCACCGCGAACGGGGTAGCCCGTCCCTGGGCCAGTTCGACCACCACCTCGCGGATCGGCTGGAAGTAGCCTGAGAAAGTGAGCCCCAGATAGAGTGACATCACCAACCAGACACTCCAGGTCAGCAGCTTGCGCGGCCCCTTCTCCCGCCAGCCTTTGGCATCCCGGCGCTTCCTCTGGTAAGCCGGACCTTCGATCAGTCGCTCTACCATAATGAAGGAGTGGGTGAGCAGGGTGTGGGGGCACGCAAAGCCGCACCAGACTCGGCCGAGCACCGAGGAAACCAAGAAAAGAGTGAGCCCGGCCGCTAGGAGCCCTAAGAGCATGAAGTGTGTCTCTTGGGGCCAGAAGGTGGCGCCCATCAGATGCAGCTTCCGCCCAGCCAGATCCACCATGACCACCGGCCGGCCGTTCCAGCTCAGCCACGGGGTGGCGAACAAGATGAACTGGAGCACCACGCTGATCAGATTCTTTCGGGTGCGGAACCTGCCTTCGATATGGGCCGGGTAGATCTTCACTCCGTTCTCAGCTCTCGGGCATCAGACTTCGGACGTAGGAGGCCACCGCCCCGAGCTCTTCTGCGCTCATGCTCGAACCCCAGGGCGGCATACCCTTAGGGCGCCCATCCCGGATGCTGATGATCAGGTTCTCGTCGTCGGCACCGTAGAGCCAGTCGCCGTCGATGAAGGACGGACCGATGCGGCCCTCCCCTTCCAGTCCGTGGCAGGCTGCGCACGTGGATCGGTAGAGCTTAGCCCCGAGCTCGAGTACTGCAGGATCGTCAGGGTTCAACTCGATGGCCTCCGCCACCGTACGGAACTCAGCGTACTGCTCCTCGGCTTGGGTCATCTGCTGCTCGTACTGGCCCGTCGAACTCCAACCGGAAAGGCCGGGCCAGAACCAGAACGAGGGGTAGTAGATAACGTAGCCGATACTGTAAAGGATGCAGCCGATGAACAGCCCCGCCAACCAGGGCGGAGTCGGGTTGTCGTACTCCTGAATACCGTCGACTTCATGGTCGAGTAGTTTAGCCACGGTCGACCTCCTCATACTCGTCGAGTTGGAGCGCGCGCTCTCCCTGCTCTTCGAGGCTCGAAAACCAGACGGTGAGCGCGGTTAGGGTGAAGGAGATTACGAAGGCGACGAGCACCCCCTGCTTCATTAGACTCAAGAACGGAGATTCGATATCCATTACAGCTCCCTCCAACGGATGTCGCTGCCCAAGCGTTGTAGATAGGCGATGAGGGCTACGATCTCCGACTCGGCATCCGCATCGTCGATCCCCTCGCTGCGCAGGCGATCGACGATCCCTTGAGCCTGAGCGGCCATCGTCTCGTGAGCCTTCTCGATCTCCTCCGGGCTGTACGGAGTGCCGACCAGCACCAGCGCCTCCATTTTCCTTTGGGTCGTACTGGTATTGAGCTTGTCGGTCAGCAGCCACGGATAGGACGGCATGGTGGACTCGGGGACCAGCTCCCGGGGGTCCTTCATGTGGATGTAGTGCCAGGAGTCCGGGTACTTGCCCCCCACCCGATGCAGGTCCGGACCGGTCCGCTTCGAGCCCCATTGGAAAGGTCGGTCGTAGATGTACTCACCGGGCTTGGAGTAGGGCCCGTACCGCTCTGTCTCGTCGCGAAACGGTCGCACCGCCTGGGAGTGACAGTTGTAGCAGCCCTCCCGGATGTACAGATCTCGGCCCTCGAGCTCGAGCGCGGTGTACGGCTTCACATCGGGGATGATCGGTACTGTCGACTCCACCATATACAGTGGGACCAGCTCGACCACGGTTCCGATCATGATGACGATGGTGGTAAACAGGGCCATCCAGCCGAGCTTCGATTCTAACCAGCGATGGGTCATCGCTCACCTCCAGGGACGGGCTCGGGCTGGATATGCCCGCGCTTCATCGTAAGCAGCAGGTTGTAGGCCATCAACACGGTACCCGCCAGGTACATCCCCCCGCCGATAGCCCGCACATAGTAGTAGTTCTTCAAAATCACGACCGACTCGATAAAGCTGTACTGTAGGCTGCCGTCCGCAGTGACCGCGCGCCACATCAAGCCCTGGGTGATACCGGTGATCCACATCGCTGTGATGTAGAGCAGGATGCCCAGAGTCCCTATCCAGAAGTGCCAGGTGGCCCAACTGGTCGAGTAGAGCTCGGTGCGATACAGGCGAGGGACCAGCCAGTAGAGCATCGCGAAGATGGTGAACCCGACCCAACCCAGTGCCCCGCTGTGGACGTGACCCACGATCCAGTCGGTATAGTGGCCCAAAGCGCTGACACTCTTAATAGAGAGCATCGGCCCTTCGAAGGTGGACATCCCGTAGAAGGTGAGACCCACCACGAAGAACTTGATCACTGGATCGGTCCTGAGCTTGTCCCAAGCGCCTTTGAGCGTCATCAGACCGTTGAGCATCCCGCCCCAACTCGGGGCCAAGAGCATCAAGCTAAAGACCATACCCAGGGTCTGCGACCAGTCCGGCAGCGCGGTGTAGATCAGGTGGTGGGGTCCGGCCCAGATGTACAGGAAGACCAACGACCAGAAGTGGAGGATCGACAGCCGATAGCTGTAGACCGGGCGCTGGGCCGCTTTCGGCAGATAGTAGTACATCAGCCCCAGGAACGGGGTCGTCAAGAGAAATCCTACGGCGTTGTGACCGTACCACCACTGCACTAGCGCGTCTTGCACTCCGGCGTAGATCGGGTACGACTTGGTCA
>CAZDLH010000266.1:0-4579 GCA_964505925.1 uncultured Burkholderiales bacterium | reverse complement strand
CCTCTATCAAGGGGGGCGAAACCCATGATAGCCCCGACTTCGAAGGCCCCGAGTGAAGGAGTTCCGGAGCCGGCGCCGCACTCGTGGAGTAGCCCCGATCCGGCCCTTTGCGTCCCGAGGGTCCCGAAGGACGGAGCCAAACTTGAAGCCTTGCGAGTAAGAGCATACCGTGAGCCTACCGCCTCTCAGTCATACGGAACCATCGAAACCGAGCTCCGCCACCGAGCCGCGCTGTCTAGCGGTCGGGCTACACCTCAGGCATCGCGCTCGATTGGCCGGCCGCCTCAAAGGGGTCCGGGTAGAGACCGCCTCCACTCGGGAGCAAGCACTCCAGCGCTTGCAGGTCGACTCCTTCGGGCTGCTCATCCTCGATGAATCTCTACCCGGAGCGCTCTCGCTCTTACGGGAGTTGCAAGGCCTCGAACTCAAGATCATCTTCTGTGCGCACCCCCATCACAAGAGCGCTTTTCTGAAAACCCTGATCGGCGAGCTCGGTGTCGACGAGGTGCTGAGCCATCCGGTGGACCCCGAAGAGCTGGTTCGTCGGGCTGGGTCGGCCCTTTCACCGATGAACCAGAAGGTCGAGCCCAGCTCCGCCACCTCCAGAAGAATGCAAGAGCAGCTAGAGAAGCTGTGGCAGCAGTTCGGTCCCCAGAACCGCGAGCGGGTGGTGGCCATCCGCAGAGTTCTCCTAGAAGACTTAAAGGGGTACCAGCTCGACCCTGAAGAGCTTCGAGAGCTCGAAAGGGACGCTCACAAGCTGATCGGCTCCCTGGGCACCTTCGGGCTCCGCCGAGCGGCCGAGCTCTCCCGGGAGCTAGAGCATCAGCTCCAGGAGGTGCAGCGCGGGGAGCCCTTAGACGCCGAGCAGCTCCTCGATCTGGGTCGGGAGCTAGAAGACGAAGTGCGCCGCGCCCCCACTCTGGGCCAAAGGGTAGCCCAGGCCAACGGCCCGACCGCCCCCTCGCCGGAGGGAGCCGCCGCCCCTTCCGGGTCCACACCCA
The DNA here is from genome assembly GCA_964505925.1 of uncultured Burkholderiales bacterium. GTDB lineage: Bacteria > Vulcanimicrobiota > Xenobia > Xenobiales > JADMJV01 > JAEXNA01. The sequence goes on along the minus strand of CAZDLH010000266.1, from coordinate 3,575 downwards.
GCCCGAGGGTCCTTCTGGTCAGCGAGCGCAAGGAGCTCCTGGGAACCCTGATGGCGCCGGAGCTCGCCGAGCTCGCCTTGGACGTGAGTACCGCACCGGTCTGGCGGCAAGCCCGGGAGTGCTGGCTGCTGGACGCCCCCGACCTGGTCTTGGTCGACCTCTCCGGGCGGCAAGCCCAAGAGCGGCTGCTCCTCGTAGAAGATCTGGGTCGGAGGCTCACCAATGTTCCGGTCCTTCTCCTGGTGGACCGCAAGGTGTGGGCCGAACCGGCGACCCAAAAGGCCCTGAACGGCCTGCCCGTCCTCTTGACTCCGGTCGCCCCCGCGGATCTCGCCGGAGCGATCTCAGACCTCCTGAGCGCCCCCTCGCGACCCGTACCCAAGGCCTTGATCCTCGACGACGACCCCCAACTGGTGGCCGCTCTGGAAACCATCCTGACCCGGCTCAAGATCGACTGTCACGGCTTCTCGAACCCGCTGGAGTTTTGGGACCGCTTAGAGGAAGAGCAGCCGAACGTGGTGATCGTGGACCTGGATATGCCGTACCTATCGGGGCTCGAGATCTGCCGCGGCCTTCGCGCTTCGCCCCGCTGGCACCGGGTCCCGGTTCTGGTGCTGAGCTCCTCCCACAGTAGCGATACCATCCACCGGATCTTCACCGCCGGGGCCGACGAGTTTGTGCGGAAGCCCTTCTCCGGGCCGGAGCTCGCCGCCCGAGTGCTCAACCGGTTGGTTCTGGCCGCCCCCGCCCGCCGCCCGGCCGCACCCAGCAGAGCGCTGGGCTCGGGTCTCGCCGACCTGCGTCCGCTGGTCGAAAAGAGCGCGGGGCAGGGTCGTAGACTGCCGCTGGCCCTCATCAGCCTAGCCGATCGCGCCGCTCTCACGGCCCAGCACGGCGCCCCCCCGGTGGCCGAGGCTCTACGGATACTCGGGCTCCGATTAGCCTCGCGCTTGGGCGAAGTGGGAACCGTTCTCCGCTGGCGCCCCGGCGAGCTCCTGGCGGTCCTGCCGGGGCAGACGGTGCGCACCGCCTCCCCTCTCCTGCAGTCGATCCTCAGCGACCCCCGACTCGGGGTCATCACCGCCGGGGAGCGCACCCTAGAGCTGAAGGTGCGCGTCGGCTTGACGGCCGCCGAAGGGGCTGGCTCCGAGCTCTTCTCCGCCCTTCGCCAAGCCGAGAGAAACGTGGAGCTAGCGGCCGCCGCAGACCGCACCGTTTGGGCCGAGGAGACCGAGCGCCGCAGCCGGAGCAGACCCGCAGAAGAGGTGCAGGTCCTACTGCTGGAGCCCGACGAGGGGAAGGGGCGCAGGCTGGAATCCCTGCTGCGGGCCCGAGGCTTCCACTGCGGCTGGAGCGGCGACCCCGAGGGTATCGCCGAAGAGCTGCTCTGCGACCCTCCCCTGCTGCACGCCGAGGCCGTCTTCGTCAGCTCCGACGCCTTATATCTGCTCCAGCGCTTAGGGCCGCTGTGCCGGATGACCCGAGTGGTGGCGGCGGTCAACAACGAAGAGGAATTGGTGGCGGCCTTCGACGCCGGGGCCTTCGACTGCCTCGTGAAGCCGTGCCGTCTCCCGACCTTGCTGAAGCGTTTAGAGCGAGCGGTCGAGCGATAAAGCCGAAGCGACCGCTGAGACTCAAACCTTAGAGTCGCCTCAAGCGGGTCAACGACACCAGCATGCAGCTGAAGCTACCCAGCATAGCGAAGACCGCGCCCAGGGGAGTGAAGGCTCCGGCGAAGGCCAAGCTCCAGGCGATGAGATTGTAGCCGAAGGCCAGCCCGGAGGTCTGCTTGAGTACCTTCAAGTAGCGCTGCGCGTAAGAGCGCAGCAGGGGCAGCTTCTCTAGGTCTCCGGCGGGGAGCTCTATGTCGGCCACCCCTATCCCGTCGGCTCGACTCCCCACTCGGCAGCTCACTCGCGCTTGGGCCAGCGCTTGGGTGTCGTTGAGCCCGTCCCCTACGAAAAGAGCGTTCTCCGGCAAGAGCTCAACCTTCTGCCCCGGAGTGAGCCCGCCGTGGTACCGCAGGTCTAGTCCGGGCAGACCTCCCCAGTACTCGGCCGGCTCGGGGTTGGGGTCGCCCGACAGGATCACCGCCTCGGAGACGCCGTGGGTCAGCAGCCACTCCAGCACCTCTCTCCCGCTCTGGCGCACCCGCTCCACCGGTACCACCCGCGCCACCAGCCGACCGTTCCAGACCACCCAGGTGGCCTCGGAGCCGTCGCTGTTCGAGCTGCCGACCGGGGTCTCGGTCCCGAACAGCAGCTCCCGCGCGCTGGACTTACCGACGGCCAGCAGCTGGCCGTCCTGAAAGCGCGCCCGCACCCCCAAGCCGGGCTCCTCTCGGATCTGCGATAGCTCTGGTGCCTCCCGGTCCGGCGCTCGGGCGGTCAGCTCCAGACCCGAAAGAAGCGGATGGGGGGCCCGGGCTCGGAGCGCGCCCAGCAGAGCCTGCAACCGCTGGCGCTGCCGCTCGGTCAGCTCTCGCCCTTCGCCCACCGCGTGGTCCAGTCGCGATTCCACCGCCTCCAGCGTGCCCGTTTTATCGAAAGCCACACTGGTCACTCCGGGCAGGTCGAAGAGCGCACCGCTGCGCCAGAGCAGTATGCCGTGGCGCTGGAGGGTCCACTGGGCCAGCCGTCCGGATAGGGGTAGGATGGCGGCGAAAAGGCACGGGCAGAACAGGAGCGTGCCGATCCAAAACGACATGGCTGCGGTCTCCAGACTCCCGTCCCTCAGACCGTGCCACAGCGCCAGACTGCTCGCCCCCAGAAGAGCGAGACCGGTCAGCGCCCCTTCCCACCGTTCGATGGTATCGGCGCAGCGGTGCCTGCGTCCGCTGCCCAAGAGGGCCCGCTCGGCCCACCCGTCTAGGCGCCGCCCCCCGACCGGTCCCGTCACCTCCAGCGTGAGCTCGGAGTGGGCTACCGAACCTGCCCAGACGGGCTCTCCGGCTCGCTTGTCGAGGCGGGTGGACTCGCCGCTCAGCAGATGCGCGTCCACCGTGCCCCCCGCTCCGAGAAGGCGCCCATCCACGGGCACGGTGGCTCCGGCCTCGATGCGGATTCGGTTCCCCACCCGCAGCTTCTGTGCTTCCGTGAGCTTGCCGTCGTCCCCCCGGAGAAGCTGAACCGAAGGGGCGAAGCGTTCGCTACCAGCCAGAAGTCGCTCGGCCGAGCGGGTAGCTAACCGCCCCTCCCACAGCTTGGCCAACAGCAACAGCAAGAGCACGGTCGAGGAGGAGTCGACGTAAGTGATGGCGCGCCCGTGCAGCAGGTGGTTCAGCGAGAGCGCTCCCGCAGACAGACCCCCGAGCCCGATGAACAGGTCCAAAGTGAGGCGACGAGCGCTTCGGAGTGCTCGAAACCCCGCCTCCAGGAACGGTCCCGTGCCCAACAGTAGTGCGGGCAGGCCGAAAGCGGTCGCCAGCTTGGCCACCAACAGGTGCTCCTGGGGCTCCAGACCTCCGACATAGCCCGCCAGCGCCCAAGTGGAAGACCACATCGCGAAGAAGGCCACCAGCCCGAGCCGTATAGGGGAGACCGTCCGACGCCCCTCCTCGTGGAGAAGCTCCCGAT
>CAZDLH010000265.1:0-4584 GCA_964505925.1 uncultured Burkholderiales bacterium | reverse complement strand
GGCCGGGGGTCCCGAAGGTGGTCTCCTCTACGGCTCGCCGGATCCTCTCGCCGATGGGCACGGCCGAGTTGCGGTCCGAGTGTACTAGCAGCACTCCGAAGTCGTCGGCGTCGATGCGCGCGGCCACGTCGGTTTCGCGGATCTCGGCTAAGATCAGACCGGCGACCTGGCGAAGCACGTTGTCGAGAATCTCGGTGGGCAGCGCTTGCATCATCGGTTCGAACCGATCGATGTCGATCATCATCAGCGCCACCGGGTAGGTGTAGCGCCGGCCGCGCCGCACCTCTTCTTCCATCCGCTCGGCCAGATACAGGCCGTTGTGAAGCCCGGTTACCGGATCGTGGAGGCCGCCGCCGACCCGTTGGCGGAATTCCAGGCAGCGAGCGATGGCCAGCGAAGCCAGCTCGAGGAACTCTTCGGTCGAGGCTTGGTCGTCGCTCTGGTAAGCGTTGGCCTCGTTGCGACCCAGATAGACGACTCCGAGCACCTGTCCGTCATCCGGGTTCTGGATCGGTAGAACCAGGGCGCTGCGCCCTTGGTTGGGCAACGCTTCCACGAGTCCGTCCTCGGTCTCCACCTGCCCGTTGTCGATCTTCAGGCTCCGCCCGGCGGCGGCTACCCAGCCCACCGACTGCTCCCCCACCGGGATGGCGAGCTCTCGGAAAAATGCGGTGTCGGCCGCGTCGGCGACCTCGGGGTACAGATAGGAGGCCCCCTGCACGTCTTCGATCATAAAGACCACGCAGACCACGCTGGGCAGGCGGGACTGCAGATGGTAGACCAGAGCTAGTAGGGTGTCCTCTAGGGAGAGCGAGCCCAACAGCTGGCGGAAGCCTTCGAGGGTGCGGTTGCGCAGATCCAGTTCGCGCTCCAGGCGAACGGCTTGAACCTCGAGCATCTTTCGGTCCCGGAGCATCTCGTCGGACAAGCGAGTCATCGTCTCCTCGGCCTGGTTCTCACGGTTGTTGAGGGTCAACCGAGCTTTGGCCAGATCGCGATAGGCCTGTTCGAGTTCGTGCTGGAGGTGCGAGACCTCCTTGCCCAGATGGTTGACCTTGAGGTCTTGTTCATTGAGCTCCCCGTAGACCCGCTCGACCTCATCGGTCCGCTCGGAGAGCTGCTGGTATAGGAGATCCGTGGTCTTCTGCTTCTCGCTCTGGACCGCTTCGGTCTTTTGAACCTCGACCACCGCCAAGCTGTAGAGCCAGGTGAGCAAGAGGGCCACCGCGGCCTGGACGCCGGACAGCGAAAGGCGTAGGGCCAGGACCTCGGAGGTCATGCTGGAGTTCTCGACGCTCTCGAGCAGCGGTCTGGCGTAGATCACGCCGTAGAACAGCAGACCTAGAACCGCCGATACCAACGCCATCGTTAAGCCGAAGGTCCCGCAGACCTGTAGCACCGGGAGGGCGAAGACCAACAGGAAGTAGGCTTCGCCGTAGAGGTAGGTCAGACCGGTGCCGACCACCACATCCAAGACTATGAAAAGGGCGTGCAGAGCACGGCTTTCGGTCATGCTCAAGATCAGCCCGACTACCAGATGGTAGATCACGATGCCCCCGGTCATGACCCAACCTAGGTCTATCAGCTCGGTCGAGAAGGCCAGCGGATTGGAGTGGAAGTTCGAGATCAAAAGCGCCGCCACGACGCCGACAGCCCGAACCCCTAACAGGAACATTCGCAGACTGGTCTGACGTCCTTTCTCGGATTGAGCAGGGGCAGCGCACATGCTGCCCAGGGTTCTAAAGTAAGGTGAAGCTCTCCTTGTCGCCGGGAAGAGGAAGGAGCCCACCCTCGAAACGAGTACCCCTCGGGCATGAGAGTTTCCCCTGCTAAGCCGACGATGGCTACTCGACAGATCCTAGAGCGCGTCGGTTCCCACCCGGTGATCGCTGAACTGTGTCAGGAGGTCCGAAGCGAGCGCTCGCTGGTGGTCGAGGGCGTCATCAAACCGGCGCGAGGGGTGGTCTGGTCGATCCTCAGGGGCGCCCCCGGAGAGCTCCAGGCGGGGCCTTCGCTTTGGGTGACCCCCACCTCCGATGCTGCTGAAAGTTTGGTGGAGGACCTGCGAGCCTTGGGTCTGCAAGAGGCGGTGGTCTACTTCCCCTTCCGAGAGGAGTACACAGCCGTAACGGAGGCCCGGCCGGTGGATCCGGCCCAACTCAAAGCTCTGGAGCGCCTGCAGACCGGGGAGGGCCGCGAGCCGCTGATGGTGGTGGCTCCGGTGCGAGCCTTACTACAGAAGACGATGAGCCGCGCCGCCCTCGAGAAGAGCCGCTGGAGCATCACCGTGGGCGAGACGACCGATCGCGAGATCCTGCTGGAGATGCTGGTCTCCGAAGGGTATCAGCGCACCACCATGGTCGAGCGCAGGGGCGAGTTCTCGGCTCGGGGCGACATTCTCGACATCTACCCCATCACCGGGGAGCCGGTAAGGGTGGAGCTGTTCGGCGATGAAGTGGAGTCGATCCGTCGGATCGACCTCGACACTCAGCGCTCTATCGGCACCATCGAATCGGTCTCGGTGAGTCCGGTGAGCCACGAGGAGGACGGATCTTTTCTGGTCGATTTTCTCCCCCGGGGGTGCCTCGTGTGCCTGGAGGAGCCCGCCCAACTACGGCTTCAGACGTTGGAGTGGTCGCACGAAGGGTGGAGCGGCGAGTGGGGCGACTTCCTGGCGCTTCTGACGCCGTTTCGCCAGGTGCTGTTCACCACGTGGGAGGACGCCCAGAGCCGGGCCGCCTCCGAAGGAGCGCTGCGCTTGGTCGTGCCGGTGGGCCCCCAGAGGGTCTTCCCGGACCGGGTGGACGGCATGCTGGCCCGCTTGCCGGAGTGGATCCAGGACGGTCGCTCGGTAGCCGTGCTGTCCCGGCAGTCGGCTCGGCTCGAGGAGCTCTTGTCCGAGCGCGGTCTGCTCAGCCAGGTTCTCGAGCCAGGTCGAGGGGTGGTGCTAGGAGGGGCTCCCCTAGCCGAGGGTTTCCGGCTGTTCACCACCGCCGAGGAGACCGAGCGCGCGCTCTTGGAGGTGATCACCGACCGTGAGATGACCGGCGCTATCCGTCGAAGAACCTTTCAACGGCGCGCCGAGAGAGCTTCCCTGATCCGGCTCGAAGAGCTCAGTCCCGGCGAAACCGTGGTCCACCTACAGCACGGAGTGGGCCGATATCAAGGCGTGAAGACCCTCAGTATCGCCGGCTTCGACCGAGACTTTCTGACGGTGGAGTACTCCAAGGGGGACAGCCTCTACGTACCGGTAGAGCAGCTGGACCTGCTGCAGCCGTATAAGGGCTTGGAAGGCCGGCAGGCCAAGCTCTCCAAGATGGGCGGTCAAGAGTGGAGCCGTACCCGCAAGAAGGTGAAGAAGGACGCTGCGGAGCTAGCCGAAGAGCTCTTGAGGCTGTACGCCGAGCGCGAATCTTCTGTGGGTCACGCCTACCCCCCGGATACACCTTGGCAGAGCGAGATGGAAGAGGCGTTCCCTTACGAGGAGACCCCAGACCAGCTCAAGGTGATCGCCGAGGTCAAGGCCGATATGGAGCAGCCCCGTCCGATGGACCGTCTCGTCTGTGGGGACGTCGGGTACGGCAAGACCGAGGTGGCCATTCGAGCCGCCTTCAAGGCGGTCTCCGAAGGCCGTCAGGTGGCCGTACTAGTGCCCACGACCGTTCTGGCCCACCAGCACTATCAGACCTTCTCTGAGCGGCTGGCGGCCTTCCCCGTTAAAGTCGAGGTGCTCAGCCGCTTTCGCAGCCGACAGCAGGCGAATCAGACCCTAGAGAATCTCAAGGGCGGAGAGGTCGACATCGTGATCGGGACCCACCGCCTGCTGTCGAAGGATATAGCCTTCCATTCGTTGGGACTGCTGATCGTCGACGAGGAGCAGCGCTTCGGGGTGAAGCAGAAAGAGAGGATCAAGGCGCTCCGGCAGAACGTCGATATCCTCACTCTGTCGGCCACGCCCATCCCCCGGACGCTGAATATGGCCTTGGTCTCGATCCGAGACATGTCGGTCATCGAGACGCCCCCGGAGGACCGGATCCCGATCAAGACCTTCCTCTTTGAGTCCCACCCGGACATTCTCCGAGGAGCGATCTCCCGGGAGCTTCAGAGGGAAGGCCAAGTCTACTTCGTTCACAACCGGGTCGAGGGGATCGAGCGGGTAGCGGCCGATATCGCGCGCATGCTGCCGTCGGTCCGAGTGGCCGTCGGGCACGGGCAGATGGGCGATGAGGAGCTCGAGAAGGTGATGATGGAGTTTCTGGAGGGTCAGTACGATGTTCTCGTCTGCACCAGCATCATCGAGAGCGGGCTCGACATAACGAACGCGAACACCATAATCATCAATAACGCCCACCACTTCGGGCTGGCTCAGCTGTATCAGATGAGAGGTCGCGTGGGGCGGTCCGCTCGCCAAGCGTACTGCTATCTTCTGTATCCCCCGGCGCGCGCGCTCTCCGACGAAGCCACCAAGCGGCTCGAAACGATCCGGGATTTCACCCAGCTCGGCGCCGGCTATCAGATCGCCTTGAGAGATTTGGAGATCCGCGGGGCCGGCGATATTCTCGGGGCCGAGCAGTCCGGCAGTAT
>CAZDLH010000264.1:0-4612 GCA_964505925.1 uncultured Burkholderiales bacterium | reverse complement strand
AGACGAGTTCTCATCTCCGCCAGAGCAGTGGCGAATTCGGCATCCGAGACGGTCACTTCGAATTCCCAGAACTTCGGTGGTGCTGGAGTGGGACCCCAGACATCCCGTTGTTCCGTTTTACCGATGATCTCCCAAAGCGATTCTAGGATCACTTCGTTGAGGATCTGATGAACCTGTTGTTGCTGAACCTCTTGGCTACGGATATTCAGATTGACGTTGGGGCTCCCAGGAACTCCAGCGAACGCAGGGGTAGCGAGTGCTAAAGCCAGTCCCCCAACGAGCAAGCGGGAACGTTTGAGCAGTGCGGACAGAAAGCGCATAAGTGTAAACCCTCCAGTGTCATCATTCTAACAGAGTTTTTTGGTAGAGGCGAGGTTTAGCTCGGCTCCACTCGAGATTTTTCCGCCCCGGGGAGGAGGGGTGGGGTCGGCCTTGGGACACAAGGCTGAGAATCGAGGGGGGAGGCCCTAGTCGAGGCTATAGATAGCGAGACCGTTGACACTGACGTGAGCCATCAGGTCGCCTCTCGAGGAGATGCGGATCCAGCCCGCAGCGATCGTCCGAGGCTCCCCACGACTGTTGGTCAGCACCGGTTTCATCTCCCACTGGTCGGACTCTTTAGCGTAATAGGGGATGAGTCGGCGATCCGCTTGCGAGACGGTAGAGGCTTGAGCCGTTTTTCCGTTCCGGGATAGGAAGACGTACCTGTGCGGAGTGGAATCGCTAGCTAGCGTTCTCTTTTCTGAGCGGTCGGCGTCGTAGAGGATCAGTTCGGTCTGTCCGGAGGTCGAGCGATCGCAGGAGTAGAGCAGGCGGTTGGAGTTCGACCAGAAGCCGTGGTATCGGGGTGAACGCTCGAACTCTCGGAGACGCTCCCCGTTCCAAAACGACATGATGGTGGTGTCGGGATAGCGCTGACCGATGAATCCGGAGGTCGGACTCAGATACGAGGTGAACCACAACCTCTCGACCCCGCGCTCGAAGGATGTCAGGTTGGGCCCAGGAGTAAACGCTTCGTGCTGGCTCTTGTTGGGGTCGATGGCTGCGATGGTGGTCGGGGAGACGAACCTCTCTCGATCGTACGGGTGGCCGATGGCGTAGAGCGTCCCGGACTCCGTCCAGAGGACCGCTGGCTCGGAGCGGAACCCTGCCTCGCCCCAGCGCGGCTCCATCAGTTCACTCACCTGGAAGTTGCTCATCGAGACCCTGATGAAGCGGGTCCCGCGGTCCCCCATCACGATGAATTCTCGATCGTTGGGAGCGAACTCCCCTTGTTGGAGGGAGCGCAGCTTCAGGGGCACCTTCCTGGGGGTGCCCGGACGACCTTGAGTATCTATCGGGATGAACCAGAGGCGATAGAAGACCTCGTCGAGCTTCTCTTCGAACGGTGCCCGGTCGAAGCCGGCGAGCCAGCGATCGTTGTGGGAGAAGGCGATCGGCTGGAAGGTGGAAACCTCGATTCCCGCCGACCGGAGTTGGCTGCTGGTGAGTCGCTCCTCGGCCAGAAGAGGATAGGAGATAAGGGTTACGATAAGGCTGGCGGCGAGCCAAGACCATAGATGTTTCCGCATCTTAGCCTTTTCCGCACGGGGGCGGAAGGTCCTGGCGTGAGTGCCGATGGAGCCACCGCCGGGTTTGCCTACTCGCACGGGAGGCCAGCGTAGGCCTCTACAGGCTGAGCAGCGCTAAGGTCGCAGGCAGGTGATCCGGTTCCGCGGTTGAGTGGAGGCTGTGGTCGTGGAACAGAGCGCGGGCCAGACTACTCATCACCTCTAGGGACGGCTCCGGGAGCTTCGATTGGTGTACGACCAGAGTCGGGACGAAGTGCGGCGAGGTAGATCCGAACTCTGGAATACTCAAGTGCAGGCTAGGGTGGAGCAGTATCAGCCTACGGGTCCGGTTCGGGTTTTGGGCTGTCCAAGCGATGGCGGGCACGGCACCTAGGCGGGAAGCGATAAGGGTGAGGGGGGCGTCGGCACTCCGTTCGGTCAACTCTTCTAGGATGGCCGGGTCGCCGGTCTGCCAAGTCGACCTCGCTATCGAAAGACCCCGGTCAGTCAAGACGCCGTACTGGCGCTCCTGCACTGCTGCGAAACGATCATCACCGAGAAAAAGGAGGGTGGAACTCAATCTGGGGAGGCTCTAGGGTCGGACGATGCCCCAGGGGTGGCCAGGCACCGGTGGGGGGGTCGGGATCAGACCGCGCTGGAGAGCGGGGGCGTTCACCGGGTCGATCTGGTTAGCCCAATAGAGCTTGTGTCGGATGTACCGCTCGGCGTAGGTAGCCTCGGCGGTAGTCTTGAGCGCCTCGGCGAGGGTCTCCTGCATCCCTGGAACCGGGGGCGGTCCGGGCTGAGGGGGCGCTCCGACCGGGGCTTCGATACCCTGGTCGTCGTACTGTAGGCCCGACTGCGCACCGGATCCTAAAGCGGTGGTGTTCGGCCCTTCGACCCCTGGTCTACGGTACATAACGAGACCGCGCGTACGATCCGTTTCCACCTTAGAGCCGCTAGCTAACGCGAAGGCTTCGGCCGGAAGGTAAGGCCGTCCGTCTCGGACCACGGGGGTGAAGTCGACGGGGCTCCCGGAGAGCCGGATCGATTTTTCAGAGAAGCTCGCCACTCCGATGCCGGTCGCTCGGGAGAGAACGTCGACCGGGAAATGCGGTAAACCGCGCTCAAGGACGAAGGGGGCTTGGTAGAGAACGCCGTCGACATAGAGCTCATACTTCGGACCAGCGCTCGCCGCGAGGGCGGTTGCCAGCAGGAGAGCAACGATATATCTCAGCTTAGTCTTCATAGTGCGCCTCTTTAGGATTCTTCTCCTATAGTCTCCACTGAAATGAGTCCTTAAACCTTGTTGTAATGTTAACATCGCGATGGATCCGGAAAATAGGCCTGGCCGCTACGACCGCTATTCTGGCGGCGCTGTCGCTGCCGCCGTTCGATGTCTGGGCTCTCATGTGGTTCGCCGTGGTGCCGCTCTTAGTGGCGATTCGGGATCTCCCGCCGAGACAGTCGTTCGCCCTCGGTCTCTTTTCGGGCACGGTGCTCAACTACGCTGGTTTTCATTGGTGTGTGGAGATGATGCGAGAGTTCTCCGCGCTAGGGCCCCTCTCGTACCTGGTCATGCTGGCGATGGCTCTCTATCAGGGGGTCATCTGGGGGGTCTGGTGCGCTGCGCTGCGCTGGCCTCACTGGCGAGGTCCGGTGGCGTTGCGATACTCGGCCTCCGCGGCCGCCTTCGTGGCCTTGGAGTTCTTCTACCCGATCGTCTTCCCTTGGTATCTGGCCAACTCCCAGTACACTCGACCGGAGGTCACCTCGGTCGTCGAGCTAGCGGGAGTGAGCCTACTCTCCCTGCTCATCGTGCTGGTGAACCTCGGTTTGGCCCGGGCCTTTCTGGAGCTTCCCGGGGAGAGCTGTCCAGGGAGCGAAACACAGGGGAGCGGCTCGGTGCTTTGGCCGCTAGGGTCTAGCGGACGCGCCCGCTGGGCTCCTCTTCTTCTGGCCGCTGTCGCGATGGGCAGCGCGCTCTTTTGGCACGCTGTGAGGGCTCCGATGGTGGAGCGAGCGCTGGCCGATTCGGACAGGCTCCGCATCGGCATGGTCCAGCCCAACCACTGGATCGGCCGGATATCGCCCGAAGACGGACTGGCGGACTACCAGCGCCTCACCTTTGGACTAGTGCAAGAACAGAACGAGGAGGGAACGCCGCTGGACCTCGTGCTGTGGCCGGAGTCGGCGGTGTTGACCCGGCCGCCGGAGCACCATCGAAAGCCCGCCGAGGATTCCGAGCTAGTGTTAGAGCAGGTCGGTGCGCTGCCGCGCTATCCGGTAGACGCCACCTGGGTCAGACCGGATCCGTCGGAGCCGGAAGGGACCGCCTTCGGCTGGCCGCCACCCTCGCCGAGCGCCCGACTGGCCGTGCAGCGGGGCCACGACGTTCCGATCCTGTTCGGCACCACCACCTACGATCCGAGCCCCTCGGCTCGGGGACCGATCCCCGGTCGACCACCAGCGTACAACTCCGCGCTACTTCTCGGCTCGGGGGGTGAGGTTCTAGGCTCGGCTCCGAAGGTCAAGCTGCTGCTCTTCGGGGAGACTATACCGTTTTCCAACTACTTCCCGCAGGTCTACCGACTGCTGCCGCTGGCTAGCGCTCTACTGCCCGGTGAGGCGCCGACGGTGCTCGACTTTCTAGGGCACCGGCTGGGTGTGATGATCTGCTATGAGGACCTGTTGCCGTGGTTTCACTACGACCTGGCTAAAGGGTCGCCGCAAGTACTCTTAAACCTGACGAACGATGCCTGGTTCGGTAAGACCGCCGAAGCGGCAGCGCACTTGGCTTTGGCCCAGCTCAGAGCCGTCGAGGGCAGAGTCTATCTGTTGCGGTCCACCACTACCGGGATCTCAGCGGTGGTCGATCCTTTTGGACGGGTCGTCGCCGCGATCCCCCAAGATGAGGTGGGCACGCTCGCCTACTCGGTGGCGCTCAGCGATATCGAGACCCTCTTCGAGCGCTATGGGGACACCGTAGCCTGGGGGGCGCTGCTCGGCTGCCTCGCGCTGTTAGCCTTCAGCGGCTGGTCCAAGACGCGCAGGCCTTAGCC
>CAZDLH010000263.1:0-4618 GCA_964505925.1 uncultured Burkholderiales bacterium | reverse complement strand
GGCGGAAACCGGACCCGGGTGGTCCACGCGGCACAGGCGCCGGAAGCAGAGATGGTGGTGGCCGAAGGGGTGCTAGGGGGACACGAACTCAAGAAGGTTCGGCGAGGTCTTTCGATCTTGGTCTGTCCGCTGCGGACCGCTACCGGAGAGATCGAGCTGACCTGGTTCAATCAGCCGTGGCTGACCAAGGAGCTCAAGGTTGGAGATAAGGTTTACGCCTACGGTAAGACCGAGCGGAAATTCGGTAAGGTGCAGATGGCATCGCCGGAACTCGAGTATGAGAAAGACCGGCCTCGGTGGGCCGGCCGCTGGGTGCCGGTCTACCCGCTCACCGCTCGACTGAATCAACGCTGGATGCGCGCGTTGGTCTACGAGGCGGTGGTGGGGCTGGCCGGACGTCTCCCGGACCCCGTACCCCCGTCGGTGCTGAAACGCCGCGATCTCCTTTCCACAGAGGTAGCGGTCCGCGCCTATCACTTTCCGGAAGATCCCAGGACCGCAGCGGAAGCCCGCCGCCGGTTGGCCTACGAGGAGCTCTTTCTGTTACAAGTGGAGATCGCGCTGCAGAGGAAAACTCGAGAGCTCGATCCGAGGCAGACCGAGTACAGCTTTGAGGCGATGGATCCGGCCCTCTTTTTTCCGCGGCTACCGTTCGCTCCCACCGGCGCCCAAAGAAGAGTCGCAGAGGAGATCGCCCGAGATCTGCAGGGCCCGGTGCCGATGAACCGACTGCTCCAAGGGGACGTGGGCTCAGGGAAAACCGCGGTGGCCTGCTACGCCTGCTGGGCGGCGCTTCAGCAGGGCTATCAGGCGGCGATCATGGCTCCCACCGAGATCCTAGCCGAGCAGCACTATCGAAAACTGAAGCCCCTGTTGGAGCCGCTGGGGGTGCGCTTGGCCTTCCTGGCCGGCTCGGTGAAGAAGAAGGACAAAGAGCGGATCAAAGCCGAGATCCGAGAGCACCAGGTGCACCTGGCGGTCGGAACCCACGCGCTGCTGCAGCCCGACGTGGAGTTCGCTCGGCTGTCTTTGGTGGTGGTCGATGAGCAGCACAAGTTCGGAGTGATGCAGCGCACCGAACTCCGGCAGAAAGGGTATCTGAACAACCCGGATCTGCTGGTGATGACCGCGACCCCGATCCCGCGGACTTTGGCTTTGACGGTACACGGAGAGCTGGAGGTTTCGAAACTCGACGAGATGCCGCCGGGTCGACAGCCGATCCGCTCTGAGTACGTGCCGTTCTCCCAGCGCAAGCGAGTCTATACAGAGATCCGTGCCGAGATCGAGGCGGGGAGACAGGCCTACATCGTCTGTCCATTGATCGAAGATAGCGAAGCCCTGGAGGCGAGTTCGGCGGTAGAGGAGTACAAGGTTCTGGAGCGGGATGTCTTCCCGGATCTTCGCATCGGACTGCTCCACGGGCGGATGAAGGCCGTCGAGAAGGAAGCCGTGATGGAACGGTTCCGCCAGGGGGATTTCCAGATTCTGGTTTCCACGACGGTGATCGAGGTGGGGGTCGACGTGCCGAACGCAACCGTGATGTTGGTGCAGGATGCCCAGCGCTTCGGTCTATCGCAACTGCACCAGCTGCGGGGGCGGGTAGGTCGGGGGGAGCACCCGTCTCGCTGTCTTTTTATGGCCGACGCCAAGAGTCCGGAGGCCAAGCGTAGGTTGAAGGCCATCGCGGAGCTCTCCGATGGGTTCGATGTGGCCGAGGAGGACCTGCAGATCCGGGGACCGGGCGACTACTACGGGCTGCGCCAGAGCGGTTTCCCCGAGTTCAAAGTCGCCGACCTTACCCGGGATCTGTTTTTGGTGGAGCAGGCTCAGCAGGATGCTCGGGAGCTGCTCGAGGAAGACCCCGAGCTGGCGGCTTACGAGGACCTCCAGTCCGCCCTGCGCCTGCGAAAAGAGAAGACGGCGGAGCTGGTCCATTGAGGCGCGGCAAAGGTGCGAGCCCCAAGGTCGGCAAGGGCGGCTCGGTCCGCCCGATCACCAATCGCGCTCTCGAGACGCTGCTCGCTATTTTGGCCGACGAACTGGTGGAAGCCCGCTTCTTGGACCTCTTCGCTGGTACGGGTCGGGTAGGGCTAGGCGCCTTGGAGTGCGGGGCGGCCAAGGTCGTTTTCGTCGAGGCCGATGGGCGGGTCGCCCGGCTGCTGCGAGCGGCTCTGAAGGGGCGACCGAAAACGGAGGCGGAGCTTCTTGTGGGGGTTGTCCCCCGGGTACTGGACCGACTGGCCGAGCCGTTCGATCTGGTCTGGGCCGACCCGCCCTACGACTGGAAGCCGTGCGGTGAGTTCGCGGATGCTCTACGCCGCCTGACCACTCCCGGCGGGCTCTTCGTCGTCGAGCACCACCACAAAGTCTCGTACCAGGAGTTCGAACAGGATTGGCATCTCGAGCGCCAGGTGAAACACGGAGAGACCCGGCTTAGCTTCTTTCGATCGAGATTTGAGAACTCTTGAAACCTATCGATTGATGAACCAGACGAGCCCGCTGAGCAGCATAAAGACGGCGAGCATTATACTGGCCGGTCCTGCGTAGGATGGGTCGTAGTTGATCAGGTAGCCGACCACCCCGAGTAGACCGATCCCGGTTAGTACGAAGCCGGCTTTGACGAAGCGACGAGCCGTCTCGTTCTTCCGTTTCAACGCTTTTTTCTGCTTGTCTTTTTGAGCGTCGTAGCCCCGCTGCTCGAAGACCGCCTCCTGCATCTGCTGGGTGTAGAGGTTTTCGTAAGTAGGGTCCTTCTTGGTCATGCCCATATTGTACCCCAAAGAGTTCAGAAGCCCTTGAAAAAGAAGACAAAAGGGAAAAATAAGGAAGGGCGCCTCCTATGATCCACGATCTACAAGGGCGATATTGGAAAGCATGGCTTGCGTGGCTCCTCTCCGGGCTGCTGAGCCCGTTCGTTTTAGTTCCTGGGTTCGCGGCAGTTCTACTAGTGGAGCTGACCTCGACCCGCGACCAGTTCCTTCAGCTCTACCTGCTCTGCGTGGCGTGCACCACTGGAGTGCCGGCACTCTACATCGGCTATCAGGTGTTCTATGGGCGGATCACCGACATGCACGTTCGTCTCTTAGAGCAGAGGCGCGGCCCGTTCCGAGCCGGGGTCTGCGGTCTGGCGAGTATGGCGGTGGCGCTCGAACTGGTGGGCGCTCCCTCTCCGCTCCAGCTGTTCGCTTGGGCGGTGCTGTTGAACGGAACGCTCTTCGCTCTCATCTCCGAACGTTGGAAGATCTCGGTGCACACCGGAACCTTGGGGGCGCTGTTGGCGGCCGCTTTGGTCCTGCTGCACTGGAGCCCGGCTTGGCTGCTACTGCAGGGGCCGCTGGTCTGGGCGCGGGCCTATCGAAAGCGGCATCACATAGCCCAGGGCTTAGCCGGTGCCCTGCTGGGCTTCGTCCCGATCTGGCTCTTTCTGCTCTGGGGGGCGTAAGACAGTAGGGGGGCGGGTTCGGCCCGGAGCCGTGGGGGGCTATCCGCCTACGGCTTGGAGATCGTTTTTGGCGTGGGGGTGGGCGGGATCTAGTTCCAGCGCTTTTCTCAAGCTGGCTTGGGCCGCATTCTTCTCCCCTTTTTGGGCGTAGATGTTCCCTTCTAGATAGAAGAGGTGAGCCTGATCGCCCAGGACCGAGCGCGCCATCTGAACCTGCTCTAGGCCGAGGTCGAAGAAGGACCCCCCTATCCGCGCGTAGAGGGTGATCAGCGTGAGCCAACCGTCTAAGTTCGTGTAGTCCTCGGCGACAGCTCGCTGGGCGTAGCTGACGGCCGGCTCGTGGTAGCCCGCTTCGCCGAAGATCTGGGCCAAAAGCCTCAACGATTCGGCATCGCGGCCGTCATGTTTTAGGGACTCTTTGAGCTCCAGGAGAGCGTCCTTGATCCGACACTCGTCGAAAAGTCGGTAAGCCCGGTCGCGGTGGAGTCTGCACTGTTCTTCACTGGGTAACATCGAGCGGTAGCTTCGCCGAGAGGGGGCAGTGAGCCTGCTGAGAGCTAACTAGCTGGTCCGAGGGGCGAAAGGGGCGGCTTCGTTATAGAGGCTAGGGATGTTTTCGAGCTGGAGTACGCTCTGAACGCCGTCCACCTCTTCGACCGAATCGCCCATCTTTACGAAGCGCTTCACTGGCTGCTCGCAGCGCAGAGGTTTGGACCCCACCAAGAGCCTCCAGCCTGCGGGAACGTGGAAGGTGACCCGACCTTCGTTCTGCATCAGGATCTGTTCGCCGCTGGGGGAGACCAGGATGATGGCCTCCCCACCGGGGAGGACGTCGCACAGATCGCCGTCCATCACGTGAGGGCCTTGGAGCAGGCGGCACATCATCGGAGGCGGGGGCAGTTCAGGTTCGTCGAAAGCGAAGGGTAAGGCAAAACCTGGGCAGTCGACGAGTTCGGCCAGCTTCTGCCTACTATTGAGATCTCTTGATGGTCGGTTCACAGGGTCTCCCACGAGGCGTAGTCTTGAATTGTATTCTAGTACGCCGTGGGGCTGGTTCCCTGCTTGGTAGAAGCGAAAAGTGTCTGGAGACCTCGTTCCCCTAGTATCTGCTGCCTCCCCGGCGGGCTCCGCCGGATCCGCTGCCGCCGCCGTAGTTGCTGCCCCCTCGGCGGGGAG
>CAZDLH010000262.1:0-4620 GCA_964505925.1 uncultured Burkholderiales bacterium | reverse complement strand
CGCCCGGTCCGACTTCTGATCTGGTTAGCCCTGTTGGTTCCCGCGGGCTTCCTGCTAAGATATTTCCACCTCTTCCGCCTGGACGGGTGGAGACTTGAAACGTTGAAGACCATCTATCAGCAAGCCGAGCACATGGTCCGTTTTCGGTACGACGAGACTCGCTTCACCCATACTTACAAGTCGAGCTTTTGGCAGTGGCCTTTGATGCTCCGTCCTATCTGGATACTCTACGAGAAGCTGGAAGGCGTCGGGGGTCCCCAGATCATCGGTATATGCGCCATGGGGATGCCTCTCTTGTGGTGGGGCTTCGTCCTTCTCGCTTTCCAACGGGGGGCAGCAGCGCTGCGGGGGCGCGACGAAGTGAGCGGCCTCCTTTTAGCTCTGTGGATCGGGCAGTGGTTACCGTGGGCTGCCTCGACGACGGGGGGGTTCTTCTACTATATGTTGCCCCAGGTGCCGCTGATGGCGATCCTGGTCGGGAAGTTCTGGGCGGACCTCGCAGACTTCGATGACGCCCTGGCTGAAAAGCGCCGCTGGGCCTGGCTTACGCTGGTGCTCTACCTGGTGGGAATGCTGGCCTATCTGCCGTACGCCTTGGGCCTGCCGACCTCCATGGCCAACTTTCGAGCACTCTTTTTTCTACCCACCTGGATCTGATCGCAGGCTCCTGAGACCCGTTCGTGGCTACGCCAAAGAAAAGGCCAGCGGCCCCCTCCGACTTCCGAAAAACGTTTCGAAAGAGGGGCGGAGGCCGCCGATGGGGTGTCCGGGGTGGGGGGCTATTCGTCGAGTTCGTTACCCGTGAGCCGGAACGGTAGCGTCCACAGACGCTGGAGTCGCAAACGAAGGTCTGAATGCCGGTTGACGTTCTCTTCGGAGTAGAGCCAACCGAAACCGTTCTCCTCTAGGGTCTCAAAGTCGTCCGGCTCCAGATAGTCCCGGGCGATGGCGTAGCTCGCCACGACCATTCCTGTCTGTCGTGCTGCGAAGCTGTCGGCGACGTGATCGAACTGCTTGCGTACGAGCTGGTTGTCGTAAAGAAAGTCAGCGAGATCCAGAAACGACTCCGAAGCCGTCGCGCTGTACAGTTCGCAGACCAGTTTCAGGAGCTCTCGTCGGACTCCGGGATCTTGACCTCCGGCTATCGCTGCCCCCTGCAGACCGCCCAGCCTGTCGACCAGCTCCTCGGGGAACTCGATGTTGGCTTCGCGGTGAAGCTTCACGCACGCCTCGACGAGCATGAGTCTCACGCTGTCGTCGAGCTCAGCTGCCAGGTGCGAGAGGTGACCGTGTTTACGAAACAGTGCGTAGAGCTCTCGAAGGGCTAGAAAACGCAGCTCTTCTGGCGGTACATCGTCGATATCCGCACCGAAAAGCAGCGTCGGCTTCGGCTCCGGTGAGCTCCTCAGGACGAAGTGCTCATCTCCGTCGTATCCGAGCACCTCGAGCTCATCGAAGAACTCAGTGTAGTCGATACTCCGCAGAGCTTGCCGCAAAGAGCCGAGAAACGCTGCGGGCTCGGAGTCTTG
Source organism: uncultured Burkholderiales bacterium (assembly GCA_964505925.1). Classification (GTDB taxonomy): domain Bacteria; phylum Vulcanimicrobiota; class Xenobia; order Xenobiales; family JADMJV01; genus JAEXNA01. The sequence goes on along the minus strand of CAZDLH010000262.1, from coordinate 3,091 downwards.
CAACAGCTCCTCGAAATCCTCGCTCGGAATGTCCAAGGAGACTCCCAGCCTCGGGATGAGATGGTCTAGGAAAACCGGAACCAGCTCCTCTTCGGCGGGGTCGGGCTTTAAAATGAGCTCTCTTATAGAGTCTTCTAGGGGGAGAAACTCACGGATCCGATCTTCGGCATCCAAGCTCTCGTCCCGAGGGGCCGTCATCAGCGTCTGGAGAAAATTCGAAAGCGGCTCCAGGTCCGGATAGTTCTCGAGGTTCAGCTGCATGAGCTCGAAGATCTCGTGGTTCCCGCCGCAGCTATGGAGAGCCTCGATGAGGTAGTCCGTGACGTCCTCGTCTCCGACTCGATGCCGGGCCAAGTACAGGTGGAGCCGTCCGTCTTCCGGCGTGCGGAAAGGGATGCCTTCCGCCGCTTCGAGATAGCTCTGTCGCGCATCTTCATTCTCGGCTAGCTCGATGAGTTCGATCAAGGTCATCTTCTTGAGGACCTCGGAATCGGTGGTGCGAACCTGGCCGTTGAGCGCGGCTTCAAACTCGTGTCGGAAGGCATCGGAGTGCTCGCCGAAGGAGTCTAGATCGACATCCCTACCCAACCTGTAAGCGTCTCGATATCTCTCCAAGCCTACTAGGCACCGCAACTGACTCACCAGAAAGACCGGATCGTCAGGGCTCTCCGCACTCAGCTGCTCCAAGAGCGGCAGAGCCTCGGCATACCTCTCGCCATCTAGTAAGGCCGACGCTACTTCGTAGGGCGAAGCGTCGTCCGGAGCTTCCGGAACCTCGAGTTGGACGGCCGCCTCCTCTGCCGGTGGAGCGAGGGTCTGCAGCGGTACCGAACCTTCCGTAGAAGCCTCGACCTCCGTCGGGTGCAAGGTCGCGACCGGGGGTTCGATCCCCTCGTCTTTCCGAGCGGGCGCTTCCTCGACCGCTTCCTCGACCGCTTCCTCGACCGCTTCCTCGACCGGTAGAGCGGAGCGCTCTTCGGGCGAAGACGACGGCGGCTCTTCCACGATCAGGTCTAAAAGGGCATCGGAATCGTCGTCTTCGACCGGCTCCTCCGCGGTGGAGAGGGCTTCCTCGGAAAACTGAGCCTGCTCTTCCGGCCGTTCTAGGGCTGCCGGGATCTCATCGAACAGTTCGGAAGGCTCGCCCTCCAAAGAGGTCATCGGGGGCTGAGGACGGGTAGCCGCGTCCTCAGACGTCGGGTCCGACAGCTCTGACGGCTCTGAAAAGCTTACACTCTCGGCGACCGGGCTAGGCTCTATCTCGGAGATCCCCTCGGCCTCTAGACCCGCCTCCTCCTCTTGGGAGCTGAGATCCTCTCCCTCGATGGGGCGGTCATCGCTCTCCTCGGCTGACTCCTCGTAGGTCGCCTCGGAGGCGTCCTGGGAGAAAAGGCTGTCCTCAGCGGCGCTGTCGTGGAGGTCCTGGGCAGGGGCTTCGGCTACTGCGGACTCACCCGACGGCGGCCCTTCGGGCGCGAACTCCTGGGGCTCATCGCTCGGCTCCCGGTCGTGCCCCTCGGCAACGATGTCGACAGCCTGTTCGGATGCGGGCTCCTCCTCCTCTCTTACAACCGGAACGACCGAAACCACCGGAGCCGCCGGAACCTCGGCAGCACCGCTGTCTCGACCCGAGGCGGTCTGACCCAACCCGAGCTCTCTCCAAGCGCTCTGTAAGAGGATACCGAGCTCGCGCTCTTGCTCGGGGGTCTGAACGAACTTGCCAGCGGTATCCTGCAGAGCCTCGAAGGTCTCCTCGAGCTTCGCGGGGTCGCTACAGTCCGACTCGGCGCCACACAGCCGGAAGACCTGTTCGACCAAGGCTCGTCCTGGGAAGCCCAAGAGGCCCTCCATCTTCTTGGTCAACAGACCCAAGGGGGTCGTTTCGCCTCCGAGGCCCCTCTCGAGAAGAGTCGGAACGTCGAACTCCTGCGATAGGAACTCCTCCTTGAACTCCTCCACCCGTTCCTGAAGCGCAGCGATCTCGGCCTCTTTACCCTTTATGTGCTCGCGGAGCTCGGTCTCCAGAGATGCTTTGGCCTGCTCTAGCTGCTCTTTCGTCTGAGTGACCTCTCGGGTGTGCTCATCCCGGAGTCGCTGGACGGTCTCCTCATTGGTCGCCACCGTGCGTTGAAGCTCCTGGGAGAGGTGGAGCTCTTGCGACCTGTGCACGCCGATCTCGTCTTCTAGTTCAGAGACCGTCTCCTGCAGCTGCTCGTTGGTCCTCTCGAGGTCCTTGATCGCAAAGGTCTGGGTTACGCACTCTTCGGCCAATCTCTGGATCTCGAGCTTCAGTTTCCGGTTCTCCTGGCGCAGATCTCGGTTCTGCGCAAACACCTTCAGGTCGGAGCCGCTGAGTTGAGCTCGCAGACTTTCGATCTCTTTGAGCGCCTCTTCATGCGTGATATCGCCGTGTCCGGCCGTCGCGTCTGACATCCATCAATTCTCCCGATTCAAAGCTATCCGCCTATTCCTCGCCCAGGGAGGGATCCCTCGAAGGGAACTCAACTTCGGTCGAGCTTTAGGTCCCCCCCTTCGACCTGGGCGCAGCTGAGGATCCCAGGAGTTCTTATCGGCGGGCCGCAGTGGCGCGGTTTCGACACTCGTGATAGAATCTGGGAATGGTGCGGACTCCCCAACAGCTACCCGGTCTTCTCCGAAGCGCAGCGAACCGTTTAGAGAACGGCGCGGACTACGAATGGGGCCACATGGGCAGATGCAACTGCGGCCACCTAGTCCAGAGCCTGACGAGCATGACCTCAAAGGAGATCGTGCAGAGCATCGACCATCGACTCGACGAGTGGTCCGAGCACGCTAAGGAGTACTGCTCTGCGACCGGGAGTAAGGTCGAGGACCTGTTCCGAACGTTGGCCGAGGTGGGCTTCACCTACAAGGACGTAATGTCGCTAGAGTATCTCAACGACCCCCTAGTCCTCCAAAAGATGGGTGACCGGGCGCGCCGATTACGGCACAACTCTCGGGCCGATGTCGTAGCCTACATGCGGACCTTAGCCGAGCTTCGCGAGACGGCGAGCTCCGATAGGGCCGAACAGCGAGAGCTGGCGACCAGCCCGCACTAGCTGGACGGACCCGC
>CAZDLH010000261.1:0-4622 GCA_964505925.1 uncultured Burkholderiales bacterium | reverse complement strand
CATCCTGGGGCCCATCAGTTTCGTATCCGGGCAACGCTTTGCGATGCTCCGCCGATCTTTACCCGCGAAGGGCTCGGGGAAATTCTAGCTCAGGACAGCGGCAGTGAGTGCCTCGTGGCCGAGGCCGAAGTGGCGGTCAGCGTGGGGGTGGAGATCAGAACGCTGAAGTTTGGTGGCAATGAGGACCTTGAAGCCACCGATGATGGACCGTATCCGGTGTTCGACTATATCGATCAGAAGCTGTACTGGGGTGGCGGGGATAACAGCCCTCAGTGGGTGACGAGTACCTTATTGGGGATCGACCTGTTCGACAGAATACAGCTACCTAATCGGCACATACCGGTGGTAATGAAGGAAGGAACTCAAGTTCAGGTGGGCGCTCGGTTCTTGGTTAAGACCAGCGACCCCGACATCGATACGGTGACCGTCCGAGCTCGGGCAGAGCTCAATGGAGAAGAGCAGATCTTGGGGCCGTCGGCGCCCATCCCGAAAGAGCAGTGGGACGAGCCGGTCGTCTTGAGCCTAGCCCTACCTAGCGCGCTCGGTCGGCACAGCCTGAAGATCGAATGGGAGTTCAACTTCAGTAAGACGGAGTCGGCGGGAGGGGCGGAGCTGCGAGTGAGATCTCAAACCCCAGCAGACGGCAACTCCCACCGACTGTATACGGTATTCGGGCCGCAGCCGACGGCAACGAAGAACAGTTCCAACGTGGTGGGGGGTGAAGAGATCTGGTATCACCCCGGTGCTATCCACGACGAAGTGCCGGTGAGCAAAGTGGGCGAGAGGAGCCCGTTGGACCTGGGAACCCACTGGGCGGAGGGGGCGGTGGACGGTACCGAGGCACTGGTGAAGCTCGCAAACGGGTACTACGACCAAGGAGGATATCAGTATATCGATGCGACTGGCAGATATACGGTTCCTGTAGGTACCAACTCTACTCCTCAACTGAAACTGTACGACCTGCTCCTCGCTTATCAGGCGGAGTGTACCGACGGAGCGTCGCTGATTAAGATCTACGGAAACTATCTTGGGGTGGCAGCAAAGGTTTTGGAGATTGAGGATACTTCAAATCGGCGCTACTGGCTCGGTGCTAGAGGTCGTCGCAAGATCTATTCGTCCTATCTACGAGTCGTTGGCGAGACGGCCAGCGGAGTTACGTGTACCTATGCTCCCCTAGATGTCGTTCTGAGCGATGACCGGTTCAAGAATAATCCCGATCTAGGCGGTACTGACTATCGCCCATCCGTGGGGTTCCCAGACGGCATTTTTCTATCTGAAGAGTTTCGCAATCACAGCTGGAGACAGCACCGCTGGGAAAAACATGCCGTGGCGGAGCTTGAGGGGATGGTGGTGGACCCGAGCGCTCGTTTTAGCGAGCTGAGCAACACGCACGACGTGAACCCCGACAGATATATCAATCAGCTCAACATTCTGCATAAGCAAGAGTTCGCCCAGAAACATGTGAGTAGCCTGGGAAGGAGTCCGGTGTCCTCGGTGCTTGCGAACGTTCTTCCAGACTTCGAGTTTTCGATGAGCCCAGTAGAAACTCCGCAATCGGCTCTGACAATTCAGGAGTACAAGAGTCTTCTACTGTACGGTTGGGACGAACTGACGTCGTCTCGACAGGTCCACGGGTTTAACGATATTCCGTCATACACTACGACCACAAAAGAGAGGCTGCAACTATTGAGATGAGCGAGTCTAGAAGAATGATGAGGATGTCGAAGGCAACGAAGCTGCTGATTTTGCTACTTCTTATGCTGCCGATAACAGTCTGTGCGCAGAGCCCGATGCTCGGTTTCGAGCCCGAGCCGGAACTCGATCCTAGGCTTGAGCTGCTCATGGTTCTGCCTGAGGATATCGAGAACGGTGTTCTACCTTGGGAGCGGGAAGTGCTCAGCCTCCAAAGGTACGAAAGACCTGAGATGTTGCCCTTGCCTCTGGCATTTACCTATGCTCGTCAGGTTTTTGGAAAAGGTGTTCCTGCAGAGGAAGGGGTGCAACCGCCCATTGTAACGCTAAGGTACGGAGTTTTCGATGAGCTAGCGGCTCTGTCAGAAGGCAAGGCGCTGCTGATGAGCAATCTGTCGAGCAACTTTCTAGAGCAAGATGAGCCTGAGCTGTATCAGGCACTTTTTCCGGAGGGGAGCGTGGACACTGTACAGGGGCGCTTTCCCCATCATCTGACCCTCCGCAAGGACCGTGTTGTCTACAATATCATGATCTCGTATCAAGGCTCGGACGACCTCCTGAGGAAAGAAGAGGTGATGTCCGACTTTATGGCCGAGATGGTGGGGATAGCTCTTCAGAAGATGAGCCAAGTCTCCACCGAGCCGGTGACTCCTCTCGATGTCGAATTTGAGGTTGTTGGGGAGGTGCCCCCGATCACGGGAGCGGTTAGGTACGGCGACGCTACGGATGCTCCCATACAGGTACATTTCGATGTGCGCGACTCTGAAGGGAACGTCGTTTTGACGAGAACGGACCTCAACGATGCAACCGATCGAGTTTTCGGAGACCTGACTAACCTCTTTATCCAGCCTGGGGAAGAAGTCATGGCGATGGTAGAGCCTGGGATCCTTGGTCCTGGATACTACAAGCTCCGCTTGGGAGTAGCAGGTCCTATCGACCGTTTTGAAGAGTTCACCCACGAATTCACTGTCCCCGACCCATCGGCACCTCCCGTCGACCCCACTAGCGACACCCTTTCAGCGATGCAGGACACCACCATCTACGACCGAGGCCCGCACAAGAACGAAGGGGCCAATCCGCGGCTGTTGCTCAAGAAGGTGCAGGGTAAGCCGGCACATTTTCTGGTGGGCTTCGACACCGCAAGCGTGAACACCAACGGGCTGACTAAGGCGACTTTGGTGCTGACCATCGATCCCAGTCAGAACGTGACGGGCTGGGGAAACGGACGGGCGATCCGGGCCCGCCGAGTGCTCAGCGAATGGGCCGAAGGTAACGGTAAGAGCTTGGAGCTGCCGGGCAGCCAGCAGACCAACGGATCCGGTGCCGGGGCCACCTGGTTTAGCCCGGTAGACACCAACATCGCCAACAGCCAGGCCGACTCGGCGGTTACCTGGAGTGGGGGCATCAGCTTCACGGTCCCATCCACGGCACCGACGGTGACCATCAAGAATCACCAGCAGGGAGAAGTCTTTTTCGATGTCACCGAGGATCTGCTGCTGGGCGCTCCCCACGGTTGGCTCATCACTCGAGACCAGGACGTGGGTTCTCAAGTGAGCTTTCACTCCCGGGAGGCGGGGGGCGAACTCGGACCGCAACTCTTACTGGAGTACGGGCCAGGGTTGGCCCGCAACGCTGGCGGCGGGCCCTTGGAGCTGATGCACGCCTTCCGCACCCGGCCGCTTGTCACTACGGGCTACCTCGCCCGAGAGGTAGCTCAAAGAGCCGAAGGGGTCCTAGCCTACGTGGGTACCGAGCCCGGCGCTTTCGATACCGCCCGTGGCAGCTTGGCAAGCGCCCTCTTAGTCCCCCACGAGAACCCTGAGGCGGCTAAGTCACGAACCGTCGGAGTCCGGCAGAACACCGCTCGGTCCTGGGCCGGCGAGCGCCTAGCCGGAGCCCTCGCTGGACCTAACCCCGTACTGTCCGCGCTCGGGGCCTTCACCTACCGGGCGGCGCTAGAGATGGTGTAGGGCAGCGCTTTTGGTGTAGTCGTGTCGCGGTTCGGTCGGTGGTATAATGGCAAGAGATGCGTCACCCAGGGCTGCTCAACGATATCATGTTCAAGATCGTGTTCGGGACCGAACAGGGTCTGCCGATTTTGCGAGCACTTTTGAACGCTCTTTTGGATCTTACCGGAGAGCAGCGGATCGATGAGCTCGAGCTACTTGCGCCTTTTCACGAGAAAGAGTATCTGGTCGAGAAGAACCCGATTCTGGATGTGAAAGCCCGAGATCTCACTGGAAAGCAGTACAACATCGAAGTGCAGCTGCGAGCGGGTCTCGACGACTACATCAAAAGGTCGCTCTACTACGTGACTCGATTTTTCTGCGATCAGATTCAAGTGGGACAGTCGTACGATCTTCTTGCTAAGACGGTGAGCATTTCCATTCTTGATTTCAATCTATTCCCTAAACGTTCAGAGCTTCAGAGTCGCTTTTCTTTGTGGGAGCAACGCCAGAAGTTCGAGCTGACCGATATTCTCGAACTCCACTATATCGAACTTCGAAAGTTTACTTTAGACCGACCCAGTAGCTTGCGGACGAGGTTTGAGAAGTGGCTGTTTATCCTGAAGTTTGCCGATCTCTACAGTTGTGAGTCCGAGGCTCTCCCCGAGGAGCTCAAAGAGGAAGAAGGTATTACGATGGCCATCGATTCCATGAGAAAGGCGTATGCCGTAGACGAGATTCGATATCTCATTGAAGCTCGAGAGAAGGCTGAGCGCGACGAGCGAAGCCGTCTCTACTTTGCGGAGAAGAAGGGCCTAGAGCAAGGCCTCGAGCAGGGCCTCGAGCGAGGTTTAGAGCAAGGCCTCGAGCGAGGTCTCGAGCGGGGGCGCCGAGAGATGGTGCAGAGGATGCTCGCTTCTGGGCTCAGCTTCGAAGAGGTCGCTCGATTCACCGGCTTGTCCCTTCAAGAGATCGAGAGCCTCG
>CAZDLH010000260.1:0-4639 GCA_964505925.1 uncultured Burkholderiales bacterium | reverse complement strand
TCAATTCGCTGCCGGAGCCGACGCCCGTACTGGTCTTTAGCGTCACCGATCAGGTTTCAGGCTTCTTCGATATAGACTTCGACCTTTCGTTCGCTCTCTTTGAGAAGCTGATGGGCGGCCGAGGCGCTCCCCCCCGTGAGGATCAACGTCCCTATTTTACGGAACTCGAGAAATCGGTTCTCAAGATCCCTTTTATGAAGATACTCAACTCCTACGGAGCCGCCTGGAAAGACGTGGCCCCGGTGGAAGCGAAGTTCCAAGGGCTAGAGTTCAATCCCAACGCGGTCTATATCTGTTCCCCATCGGAGACGATGGTCGTTACCGCTTTCCAGGTGGATGTGGCCCAGGCTGAGGGCCTACTCAACCTGTGTCTTCCGTTTCGTTATCTAAAAGAGTTGATACCGAAGCGCTCGTTCGATGAGTTCATCCTAAAGACGTCGATGAACCTCCCCAAAGATGATAAGATCATCTTTCCAGAGTCGATTCACAATGCGAAGGTGCCGGTCTCGATCTGCCTGGGGCAGGCGGAGTTGCTGTTTCAAGAACTCTTAACGATCGAGGTGGGAGATACCATTAGGCTCGACTCGGAGATTACGCAACCCCTCAAAGTGAAGGTCAATGAACGGACCAAGTTCCTGGGGCAACCAGGGATCAAGGATGGCAGAGTCGCCACTAGGGTCTTGAAGGTGTTGGAAGAAGGAGACGAAGAGTACGATGAGTGATCACGGACCTAGGGCAGTTCAATTTGGCCAACTCGAGCCGAGCCAATCGACCTCGCCCAACCCGCATGGGATCGAGCTTCTAAAAGACGTTTCTCTGACCGTTCAGGCCGAACTTGGCAAGACTCGTCGTCTAGTCAAGGAGATCTTGAGACTGCAGGTCGGGTCGGTTCTCCAGCTGGAGAAAGAGGCGGGAGAGCCGGTCGATATTTTGGTGAACGGAAAGGCGATCGCTAGGGGAGAGGTCGTGGAGATGGACGGCCAGTACGGGGTTCGCATTACGGAGATCGTGAAATCGTGAGGGGTCGCTCTCAAGGCCAGGATCCGTATTTCGGAGATAACTACTACGGGGACCTGGGGGTCTTGCACGACGTTCCGCTCCTTATCGAGGCGGAAATGGGGCGTTCCAATAAGAGTGTTCGAGATGTTCTGAAGATCGGAGAAGGGTCGGTCATCGACTTCGATCGCGAGGCCGGAGAGCCCGTCGACCTTAGAATCAACGGGAAACTTTTCGCCCGGGGCGAAGTAGTTGAGATTGAGGGAAACTATGGGGTTCGGATCACGGAACTGATCTACAGCTAGGTGGTGAAAGATGCAGCGGAGTCGAAAACGTGCCGTGAAAGATTGGTGCTCTACGCTGCTCGTGGTGCTCGCTTGCGCTATGTTCGCCACGGCGGCTCCCGCTTTTGCTGAGCCCAGCGAGTCTCCATCCCGGCCGGTAACTATCGGAGAGTATTTTTCTCAGCCCCTGGGCGAGAGTGGGACGACCCCCGCTCCGAGAGAGTCTCAGGAGATCTCCCCTTACGTCGCGGCTCCCGAGCAGCCCTCGATGCGAGCCGATGGCGGCGGGCTACTGGATTTTTCCGAACCTTCACCTGGGGACTGGCAGCAGACCGCCACGGTAGGGGAGTCCACGTTCTTCGATAAGGTCAGATCGGTGGTCTGGTCTTTGGCCTTCGTGAGTCTTCTCATCTGGGGTTTGGCTCGATTTTTGGGTAGGGATTCCCTGCAAGGGCTCAAGCGCGCGCCGTCCACCTCCCATATCGAGATCTTGGAGCGCAAGCGGCTGACTCCCGGGCGGAGCATCATGCTGATGCGAGTAGGGCCCAAGGTGTTAGCCCTAGCTGCGACCGAGACAGGTTTCCAGACGCTGACCGAGATGAGTGCAGAGGAGCTGGAACTCAAGCCGAACCGGAACGGTTCCACGGAGGCCACCGTGGAAGACGGAGAGCGGCGTCCCGACTCGATCGTATTGGCTGCGCCCCGGACGCCGCAAGAGCTCGCAAAGCACTATCTATCTATCCTTCCAGGAATAGGGGTGAAGAGGTGAGAGGTTACTTCTTGCGTCGATCCGTTCTGTGGTCGCTGCTACTCGTCTCACTAGTTTTAGGGCTGGTCGGGTCTGCGGTGGCCCAGCAGCAGTATCCGTCTATAGAGCTTCCGTCCATCAGCATCAACGGGGCGCCTCAAGAAGAGAAGGCGCAGATGTCGACCTATCTGCAGCTGATGTTCTTCCTGACCATCCTCACGCTCGCGCCTTACATCATGGTTATGAGCACCGCGTTCATTCGGATCGTGATCACCTTGTCGTTCTTGCGTACGGCGCTCGGGACTCAACAGGTGCCGCCCACCCAGGTCCTTATGGGGCTCGCCCTATTCCTTACGATGTTCGTTATGGCTCCCGTCGGTATGAAGATGAATCAGACCGCTATTCAGCCGTACCTCGCCGGCGATATAGAGCAAAGTGAGTTCATGACGAACCTCTTGGCACCGCCTCGAGACTTCATGCTCAGGCAGACTCGAGGGAACGACATCGACCTCTTCTTAGAGCTGAGCAACGTGAGGGAGAGACCGCAGACGGCAGACGAAATTCCGCTCTACGTGATCCTTCCCGCCTTCGTGCTTTCGGAGATCAAGACCGCCTTTCAGATCGGGTTCTTGCTCTATCTCCCGTTTCTCGTGATCGACATGATCGTCTCATCGGTCCTGATGTCGATGGGTATGTTTATGTTAAGCCCGATGACCATCTCTCTGCCGTTCAAACTGTTGATGTTCGTCCTCATCGACGGATGGGAGCTGGTCGTTAAAGGTGTCGTGAGGAGCTTCAACCCTATCGAGGGGGGGCCTAGCCCGTGAGGCATTCCGGAGAGCTGCTCGGTAGGTCGGACAGGAAAGAGAGCTTCGAATCGAGTCGCGGATCCGGGCTTGTCTTGGACATGAAGTGTCGTCTCCATGAGGACGTAGGAGCTCTGTCCGGATGTTTTTAGCTCAGGAGATCTTCGACGCCATTTTTTTGCCGATGGTTCAGAAGACCCTGTATCTGATCTTGACTCTGTCGGCCCCGATGCTGTTAGCGGCCATCATCACCGGTATCGCTATCTCCATCTTTCAAGCGACGACCAAGGTCCAGGAGCAGACTCTGTCGTTTATTCCGAAGATCGTGGCGACCTTTTACGCGCTGGTGGCCTACGTTCCGACCGTGAAGATGGAGGCTGAAGAGTTCCTTCTCGAGATTTTGGACTACGTCGGTAGAATGCAAGTGGATGCGGTGCTCAAGTGATGACGGTGCTGCTGTTTGCCCAAGAGTTTTTTACTGAGGAGCTGATCATGGAGATCTCGACTCGAGGTCTTTTCTTGATCATGCTCTTGTCGGCACCGATGCTGATGTCGGCGCTCTGCGTCGGGTTGGTGATCTCGGTGATCCAGGCGACCACACAGATTCAGGAGCAGACCCTCTCGTCGGTGCCCAAGATGGCGGTCACCTTCTTGAGTCTCATCGTGTGTGGACCGTGGATCATGGATAGTCTCAGCACTTACGCGACAGAACTTTTCTTGATGATCGCAAGTATGGGGCCCTCCGGCTGATGGAGGACGACTCCTTTATCGCGTTGGGGGTCGGGATGCTCGCCTTCGTGCGCATCGTTTTGATCATGGCCCAGGCCCCTATCTTCGGTAGTAGGCATATCAAACCTCAGATGAAAGCGGGTCTAGCTGGGTGCCTGACGATCCTGGCTTTCCCCCATCTTCCTATGCCCGAGACCTTCCCGTCCGATACCATGGGGTTCGTCATGGCGATCCTTACTCAAGTGATAGTGGGACTGGCCATAGGGTTCGTCTCCTTCATGGTTATGGCGGCGGCTCAGTTCGGTGGGGAGATGATGGATATTCAGATGGGACTGTCGGTCGCTGCGACTATGGACCCTTCCAGCGGGGGCACTTCAAAGCTGCTCATGCGTTTGAATTTCTACATAGCGATGCTCCTTTATCTAGGTATCGGGGGGCATCATATGCTCTTGCGGGCGCTCTTTCGCTCCTTCGAGGTCGTTCCGGTAACCCAAGTCAACGTATCGGGGCAGCTCGTAGAGTCGTTCATCGGATACACCGAAGAGATCTTCTTGATCGGTCTACAGATCGCCGCTCCACCGCTGGCGGCCCTCTTCATTACTCAAGTAGCGATGGGTCTTCTGGCCCGGGTCGCTCCGCAGATGAACGTATTCATGCTCAGCTTTCCTCTCAATATCGCGATCGGTATGATGCTCTTTTCCATCGGGCTGCCGATGATCGAATCTTTGTTGATGGTGCGCTTCGAGGTGAACCAAGACCAGATTCTCGACGTGGTGGATATGCTCGGCGCCCCGCCTAGCCCTCGCTTGACCGGACCGTAGGGTTCCCGCGTCCAGGGGTCTTCGGATGGGGGCGAAAAACGCCGACGATCTGTTCGAAGAGTTAACATACTCATGTTATGATGTGCCCAGGGCGGCCCGAGCTTTCTGGCCGAAAGCCCTGAACCGAGTCTGAGATGCGATAGAACGTCGGCAAGATCGGGTGCCCGAGGTAGCGGTCTACATTGAGTAACGATAGCGACAAGACAGAAGAGCCAACCGAGCATAAGCTGCAAGAGCAGCGAAAAAAAGGTCAGG
>CAZDLH010000259.1:0-4643 GCA_964505925.1 uncultured Burkholderiales bacterium | reverse complement strand
GGCAACGGCCAGGCAATCTTGCTCTAGACCGGCCAGACAAAGTTGTCGGCGACAATGAGGAAGCGAACTCCGCTTCCGGTGGGGCTAGGGGAGGTCGCTCTTCGGGGCCTCGCGGAGCGGGAAGGGGCGGGACCAGACGTAGGCGCTGACCGCGAGGAAGAGCACCGCTAGAAGGATCTGTCCTGGAAGCTCCAGCCGGGGGTAGGAGGCGGTCCAGGCGAACACAAGCCCGAGCGCGGATAGCACTTTTCCGGACAGCGGTATGGCCTGACGTTCATTCCACTGTTCGAGTGAGGGGCCGAAGCGCGGATGTTCCTGGAGCTTTCGGTGGAGTCTCTTGGAGCCTCGAGTGGCGCAGGCGGCCTCTAACAAGATGAAGGGTGTGGTGGGCAGTAACGGGAGCATCGCTCCGGCAGCCCCTAGGCCTAGGAAGAGATAGGCGAGCAGGGTCCAGCTACGTTCGCGCCAAGTCTTTTTGGGTTCGAAGTCTACCACTGACCCTATTATCTGAGGTCTGAGCTTCGGACGCAAGGCGCAGCTCTCGCGCGCCCCGTCCGACCCTTATCACGCTCGATCGCAGAAGCTTTGAGCGTTGCGGTAGGACGCTGGTGGCGATGTTCGGGATTGCGCGCCTACCCTTTCGTTTAGTATAATGATCTCAATAGGGACTTGGGGGGTATCATGCAGCTCATTAACAGTTTTAGAGCGAAACAGAAGATCGAAGAGTTTGAACTGTCTTCGGACGGATTTAGGATTCAGGCTCGCAACATAGGGCTGATCGGGAGTGTCTTAGCGATGCTCGGTCTAGGAGCTAAGAGCTTTCTGGAGGTCGACCCGAAAGGGGCCGCGCTCCGGACCAGCTCCTTCATGGGGGAGACGCGCTCGTACACACCGTTGTGCTCGGCTTCCGTGTCGGTGTACCGAGACGGAAGGCCCACCGGCTATCTAGGCATTTCACTTTTTCTCTTGGTTACCGGACTTCCACTCCTTTTCGATGGAGGTGGGACGATGGTTGCCAGTATCTGGTTCATTTTGGCTTTACTGTTCGGAGCGCTCTTCTTGTTCTCGGCGAGAACGGTAACCATCGGGTTGCTGACCAGCGCAGGATCCGCGGAGACCCTGCTGCTCGAGGCTAAAGGAGATCAGGTCGATAGCCTCCTTCAAGCTAGTCGATGGCTCGAGCAGGCGATGGCCGAAGCTTCCCGGCGTGGCACCGCAGGCAGCACGCCGAAGCCCGTAGCTACCGCTTCGTCCGGGCTGGCGCCGACCAGCCACACCGTAGTGGAACGCCCGGCGAGAAGCGGGTTTTAGTTCTCTTGCGACTCCCACGGTCGGTCTCTTTGAACCGGTCGGCGCGAGCGCCCGCGCCCGCGCCCCCCCGCGCCCCTAATCGACTGGGGTCGACTGGGGTGGACTGGGGTGGACTGGGGTGGGCTGGGGTGCTCGGGGTGGTCGTACTCAGAACCGGGTCGGCTGTTCTCCGGTGCGGGTCTCCTCTGGGGCTTGGAGCACCCCGTAGACGCTTCGCCCCACGAACCATAGCATCGCTGCGGAGATGGCTCCGAACACGAACATGACGGGCCAAACTTCAGTTTGAAAAGACAAGATTGTCAGCAGTGTAATAATGCATAAAAAGGGGAGTAGAAGCAGGCTGCACGAGCAGCTTACGATGCGATTCGTAGGGATCTCGCGCTGGCGGGCCCAGCTGGACCACCAGAACCTCCCTAAGATGAAGAGGACAGCGATGCCACCGAAAGCTGTTTTAAACGCGGTGAAGGTGCGCTCGATGGAGCCATCTTCGTCATAAGGTTTCGGAGGCGTGAGGCTCACCCGTTCAAACCGCTCCGGGTTGTAGTAGACGTCGAGCGATGAGCTGAGCGGATACCTCTCCTCGACGTAGGCGAGGGCTTCCTCTTCCGAGGGGTAGTATTCGGTGATGTTCGCCTTTCCTGTCGCCATTGCGTCGGTTCCCGCCGGGTGGTAACCGACTATGAGAATCGGAAAATATCTGTCTTCGAGAAGCTCCTCAGGCTGCTCTCCGATGGAGATGGAGACACTACCTTCGCCGGGTTCGATTTTGGTGAGGTCTACGATCTCATACTCTAGGACTGTGGCCTCTGTGGGGGTGTCGGTAAGGCCGGAATAGTCGGGCGCTTCGACGACTATCTTCATAGCATGATGGGCAAGAAGAAAAAAAGCTATGGAGATTATGGTGGCGGCTGTGAGTGCGTAGCCGAACCGCTTTTCTGCAACGGAAATCATGGGAGGATGTGTCTCGCTTCGTCTGCTTGGGCTGCCTAGATCTCCATGGCGAGACCGAGAATCGAGACGACTCTCTCTTCTCGATCTATCCGTACGAATCCACTAGGCGCTCCAGTAGGATTCTCTCGTGCTCATCTTCGACCTCCTCGAGGCCTCGGTTGATGGTGGAGTAGAGTGCGCTCGCGAAGACCAAAGACCAGCTCGGGTCGCTTGCGTACCGTGCCGCAAGGGCCTTCGCGAGCCGATGGTTGGGGTTCAAAACGGCCACTGATCGTTCGGTATCCCAGCTGAGAAAACCGCTGCGCCATCGCCTCCAACGACCCGCATCGTGGGCCAACTGGTCCAGAAGGCGCTGATGCAGCAAGGGGACCTCGGTTCCGAAAGCGAGCGACGAAAGGTCTCGCTGAGCGCTCTGGAACAGGGCTTCAAAAGGGGCAAGCTCTACTGTTTCCGGTCGCCAAGGGATCAGGTTCTGGAAGCCTACGGCCGCCAGGACCTGTTCGGACAAGGGTGCAGTGAGGTGGAGCACCTCGCGGTGCGGACACGGCACCGCGGACTGGCGCCCGGTCCAGACAGCGAGCTCTCCGTGCTGGTGGTAGAGCGCCCAGGCAGTGCGCCAGCTGAGCCTCTTGCCTCCGAGTGTAGGTAGCAAGGGGAGGTCGAAGAGACCATCGTGGCGCTCCGCGCTAGCGAGCAACCGAGGGACATCCAGACAGCACACCGCCAAAAGCCAATCCCGCAGTCGGTGACGACGGCGCAGCTCCAGCACTTCGTTCGCGTAGCGATCGATCCCTCGTACGATCAGCTGCTCTATAGAGGTCCGAAGAATCGGTTCGGGATCGATACCTCGGCGCACTCTGAGCACCCCTTCGACGGGGAGCGCAAAAGTGAGGACCGCCGGCGCAGCGGAGCTGGGGGGGCCGTCTCGTAGGACGAAGACCGCCCCGTCCCGGCGCTCTGGGGCTAGGGAGGCGAGATGCAGATGAAATTCGGGCTCCCGGCGTTCGACGTGGAGTGCGAAAGGGTCGGTGAGTAGCTCTAAACGCAGAGATCTGAGCTCGGCGATATCGTTCTCGAGCGACGGAAGCGGAGCCGTTTTGACTTCGAGGTTCTCGAGGGGGTTCGGAGCAGCTCGGCTGGAGGCCGTCGCCTCGGAGGCAGGAGCAGCGAGGAGATCGAAGCCCAGCATCGCTGGCTCCTCTTCGAACTCCGCCTGGAGGCGCTCGAGACGTTCGGCTTCGGGGGCGACGAAGAGCTCAGCGTTGGTCAACGCCTGGCGATATTCACTTTCGAGCTCTTCTAGTTGGAGCCGTTCGAGTTCGGCCTCTTTGGCGAAATTCGCGATCGCTTGAGCGGGAGCAGGATGTCGACCCAAGCCGCAGATCAGAGTCTGGCGGCGCAGTTCGAACTGGATCTCGCTGTTCTCGGCTAAGCCCGGCCGATACCGCTCGGTGGGGGTGAAAGCTGAGTCTCCGAATACGCGATTTAAGAGCTTTCGGGCTTGCGGCATAGGGTCGACAGCTCCGGAGTCCAGTCCTTGAAGAAAAGCGCCTCCTATGAAGGTTCGATCGACTGTCTGGAGGTACTCGTCGAGGTCTCTAAGGCTCGCCATCTGACCGTTTTCAAGCCCGATGAGGGGGAGCTCAGCGGTGAGACCGGGCAGCCCTTTTTCTGTAAGGCTCGATACGTTACCCTCCCCTCGGAGCGCCTTCCGGATGGGGGATGTCTCACGGTGCTCCTCGAGCTGGAAGTTCACGAGTTCACAGAAGAGTTCCGCGCGGCGGATCTTCGCGAACTCCTCACCGTTAGGGGAACTACTCACTAGGGGGGCCAGCTGCTCTAAGAAGCCCGGCACTAGCTCTTTGAGGGCCTCCGGTATCCGATGGAACTCATCCGGTGGGAGCAGGCGGTTGGCCGGATCGGTCACGTCGAAAGTGAGACAGAGTCCGGGAACGAGAACACTCTGACGCTGTTCACCGTACATCAGCGTGACTTCCCCTGAGGGGTAGATGTCCGGCAAGGAGACCGACAATCTTCGCCTTCCGATCTGGACACTGCGGCGAAACAGGTATCCGCGTTGGAGAGCAGCGGCCGGTATTCGTCCTCGAGCTTCCTGACGGTTATACCAACGGACATCCTTGGTAGACAGCTCTATGAGGTTTGGGCAGAACTTTCGGAGCAGTTCGGCCTCCTCACCGTTTAGTACGAGCAAGAGCCCATCCCAATTCACCGAGCGGGCCCATGGGTCGGTACAGTACAGGAGGCAGCCCCGCTGGGTGTAGACCTGATAAGCCTCGACCAGGGAGCGGTAGGAGCTCGAGTTAGCGCGGAAGACCGGGAACTCGATCAGACGCCGAAAGTCTTCGCCGAGAAGCTGGAGC
>CAZDLH010000258.1:0-4648 GCA_964505925.1 uncultured Burkholderiales bacterium | reverse complement strand
ATCGAAACGGTCTCCTCCACGTTCTGCTCAGCGAAGATCGGCATACCTGCCGCCACTTCGCCAAGAAGAGGGACGCCGACGGTCTCCGCCCCCTCCCGCACCTGATCCCGGTCGAGCTCATCGAGAACGGTGATGCTCCGCGCACCGGAGTCCCTTACGATATACCCTTTCTTCTCGAGCGCATCGATATGCCTCCGAACACCTTGCGTCGAAGCGATACCGAACTCCGCGGAGATCTCTCGTAAAGTGGGAGGGTAGCCCTTGTCTCGTAACTCAGCGACAATAAAGTCGAGAATCGACTGCTGTCGCTGCGTTAGCTTTGGCCTCTGAGTGCACATACGTTCACCTCTCCACTAGATACTAGTGCACCTTTGTGCACCTGTCAAGTGAAAAGAAGTGTTCTGTGGCGAGCCGTCGAATTCAGGTTGACTGGGAAGTCTGCTATGAAGCCGAATGTTGAACATAGGATCCGTACGCTAGAACGGGCCATCGCTGACGAACCTAACAATCCGGAACTCTACGTCGAGCTCGCCCGGTGCTACTCTTCCGTCGACGATCACCCTCAAGCCGTCCGCATTCTAGAGCGGGCGTCGAATATCGATCCCTCTTACGCCCAAGCCTCCTTCGAGTTGGGCGTCGCTTATTCTCGGCTCCACAACTTCGAGAACTCGATTCGAGAGTGGGAGAAAATGACGGATGCCGATGGCGATCTCGACCTCGACTCGGCGGATCGCTCCCGCTACGCTTCGGTCCGCGCGGCCGCTGAATGCTGGCGCCAATACCAGCAAACCCGTGAAGAGAACATCTTCAAGTACTACAACCTAGGCGTGGCCGCTATGGTGATGGGGGGGCATAAGGACGCCCGAAAGGCGTTCGAGACCGTCGTAGCGATGAACCCAGCGTTCGAGAAAGCGCTCTACTATCTCGCCCGGGTCCTCGCTAAGCTCGACGAGAAACGGCTCGCTATCGGATGCCTCCAGAAGTTTCTAACCAACCGGCCCAGGGACCCCCACGGACACTATTTTCTTGGAGCCCTCCTTCTAGAGGAAGGCCGGACAACTCAAGCGATCGACGCCTTTCAGAAGACTTTCCAAGACCGACCGAGACACACGAAAGCACATCTTCAGATGGCTTCAGCCTACGTGAATCTCATGCAGTTCGACGATGCCATCGGCCATCTCGAGATCGTACTCAAAGTGGATCCGCGCTCCGCTCGTAGCCTCTTTTTGATGGGTCGCTGCTACGAGAAGCTTTTCCGCATGGACGAAGCCATCGAGTCGTACAAGAAGGCCGTAGAGTACGACCCCTCCTTCAAGGAGGCGCACTTCGCCCTCGGGCTCCTCTACCGAACCGTGGCAGAGCACGAGAAAGCGCTCGAGCATCTCAAGACGACGCTTCGCCTCGACCCTACCGAGTCGGAAGCCCATTACTATAGCGGGATGGTTCTTTTGGCTTTGCGCCGCTTCGACCAGGCTATTCGTCCTCTCTTAGCGGCCTGCAAACTAGCGCCGAAGAACGCTTTTGCATTCTACGCTCTCGGGAAAGCCTGCATCGGCTCGGGGGAGCTCGACAAAGCGATCGAATGCTTTCGCCGAGGTCTCGAGATCAACCCGAGGGATATCAATGCCAGGTCCGCCCTAGGTCAAGCCTTCTTCCAGAAGAACGAGCTGACCCTCGCAAAAAGACAGTTTGAAAAGGTTCTCGAAGAGAACCCGAGGGAGCGCGAATCGCGCTACTTCCTCGGCCTCTGCCAGTTCCGACTGCACGAGTACGACAGCGCCGTTGAGTCGTATAGCGCCGCTGCCAACGTCAACCCCAACAGCGCCCTAGGGGCCTTCACCAAAGGCGCTGTGCTCGCTTCAAAGAACCGATATAAAGAGGCTCTGAGTTGCTACCGCGAAGCCTCTTCGTATAGCCCGGATAACGAAAACGATCTCGAGATCTTCTCGACCCTCCAGCTGCTCGCGACCGTGGGGATCTCCAACGCGCTCGACGGCCTCAGGCTACAGCAGTTCGCCCAGAAGCAAGAGGAGCTCTTCGAGAGCTTCGTGATCGTACTCTCCCGGCTGTTGGACGCTCGAGATCCTTATACCAAGTATCACTCCCAGCGCGTCGCCCATATCGGTTACGTCCTGGCCACCGACGGTATCGACTGGGCCATCAAAAACGGGGCTCTCCCTCCCTCAGCTCGACTCTCTAAAAAGACCCAGAAGGGGATCTGGGTCGGTGGGCTTCTTCACGACATCGGTAAGATCGGTATACGAGACGAGGTCCTCAACAAACCGGGCAAGCTCACCGATGAGGAGTACGCTCAGATCAAAGAGCATCCGACCATCGGGTATGAAGGCCTAAAGAGAGTTCCGTTCATCTGGGATGAAGTTCTACCGATCGTTCGTTACCACCACGAGAAGTGGAACGGCCATGGCTATCCCACCGGTCGTGCCGGCGATGACATCCCCTTCGAGGCCCAAATCATCGGCGTTGCGGACTTCTACGATGCCCTGACCACCCAGCGCCCCTACCGCGCTGCTTACGACTCCCGCAAAGCCTTAGCGAGCATGAAAGAAGAGCGGGAGACCTTCTTCAATCCCGGCTTAGTAGACGCCTTCGAAGGGATCATCACCCTCGTCGAGGCCGTTCCAGAGGCGCCCGTCGACGACTCCGGCTCCTACATCTTCGAAAAGGACAAGGACCCTTTCGACGGACTCAAGATCAGCTGGGACTACCCAGCTTAATCCCCGTCGCTACGGGCATCGATGTTTCGGCTTGCCCAAGTCATGGGAACCTGCATGCTCGGGAGGAACGTCCCATCACTTGAAGAAAATTATTCAACCTAGCCTTTGCGCGAGCTGACACTCGGAACGGAGCCACCCTTTGAGACGCCTATTCTTAACGGTTCTACTGGCCGTGTTTACTACCGCTGTCGCGGCAGAACCTACATCAGTACGGTTGGAGGTCGCCGGCCAGACCTTCAATCCAAAACTTCACTACGTGGGACAGACCCCGTACTTCAACCTCGACGATCAAGAGATCGTCTCTCTACTCAGCCGCAGTCAAGTGACACTACAGCGTTCCGGAACGGGACAGACCCTCTTTGCCTTCGCCCCCGGCCGAGAAACGGCCTGGAGCGCGAATAGCGGTCAGGTTCGGGTGAACGGTGAGCAGACCGAGGCCCCCGGCCGCTACATCCTGCAAGACAGCGCACTCTTCATTGAACCGAGCGCCCTCTATTACGCTCTCGCTCTCAAGGGGGTCCAGAAGAGTAGCTCTGTCGCACTCTATCCGGTCATCACCGATATAAAAATGAGTGCCACAGGTTTTCTACTTCAAGCCTGCCGCAAACCCACGCCAAAGGTCTCTCAAAAAGACGGGGTCTCCACTGTGACCCTCGAGGGTTTCTGCTGGGATCGAAGCGCGAGAAGCCTCAAGCTCGGGGAGACCTCCCTAACCGTCTCCGGTGGGGCGGACCAAAACAGACCTCTAACCCTGACTTTCCACCCCCCCGCATTCCAGAAAATACGGGCCACCGGATACACCTTGCTAAATGAATCCAAGCTAGACCTAGTACAAGATGTACCCGACGCTAACCAGCAGCCCGAAGTCGAACTCCTGTCCTTGCAGGCCGAGCGAGTCGATGGCTCTCCGACTCTTTTGATGGAATTCGAGCGGAGCACCAGGCTTCACTACCAAGACGACACGCAGCGCAAAAAGATCACTCTAGCCGTACCCAAAGCCACCACTCGAGTCCCCGGATTGAGCTCGAGCGACTGGCCGGGGCTCACCCTAAAGACCCTCAAGACGGGAGGCGGCGCTCTCCTTACGATCGAGCTCGATCGCCTAGGCCCAGGATACCGCTTCATTGAACTTGAAGACCGGCCCCACGTCATCGGGATTCAGCGCGTAGAGCGGGCCGAGAGTGCTCTTGCGATCAGGGGCTCCGTAGAGACACCGGGATGGCAAACGGTACGAGGGACGATCGTTATCGACCCGGGCCACGGGGGTTCTGATCCTGGATGCGTGAACCGAGCTCTGGGAACTCGAGAATCCGACGTGAACCTGGCGATATCCAAGAATCTCGCTGAGATTCTACGGGCCAGCGGCTGGGAGGTCATCCTGACCCGCGAGACCGATCGAGATGTTACCTATGCCGGCTCTCCAGACCGTTTAGAGCTCGAAGCCCGGTCGGGACTCGCCAACGAGATCGGCGCGGACCTGTTCATCTCCATCCACTGCGATGCGAGTGTCGGCCCCAGCGCCCGGGGCTCCTCCGTCCACTGGTGGAAAGCCGAGGATTACGAACTAGCGCAATCTCTCGAGCACGTGCTCGGCCCGGCCCTCGGCTTTGCACAAAGAGGGCTCGTCAGAAACCGTTTCGTTGTACTTCGACACGCCCAGATGCCGTCGGTTCTCATAGAGACAGCGTTTCTCACCAATCCCATCGAAGGCGCCATGCTGAGCGACCCTAAGGTCCAGCTGGCCATCGCCCACCAACTCGCCGGTGGACTGGCCAGCTACATGCAAGGCCGGTACGCCTCTAGAGGGCAGCTCGCAGAGTAGCCCTACCCCAGCCGGCAACCAGCCGAAGCGCCCTCCCGGCGGGGGGCGGATGGCGGTGGGCGGGGGCCCCCCCCCAGAACCCCACCCGCCG
>CAZDLH010000257.1:0-4650 GCA_964505925.1 uncultured Burkholderiales bacterium | reverse complement strand
GATGACAGGACCTTGCCCTGTGGTGTTGATCTTTCCCTGCACTTCGAGGAGATCCTCGAAGTAGTAGACCCCCGGCGATAAGACCAGCGTCTGATTTTTCGGGACGTTCACGCTCTTATACCCGCCTGGTAACAGGCCCACAGCGGGAGGGAGGGTCGCCTCCCCCTTTTCGTTCTTCCCCCACTCCTCCTGGAGCGTCACCGAAGGCCGGATGTCGGCTTCGGTGAAGGGGGAGTTGAAGCGGGGGGTCTCCGTCGCCTCTTCGTCGACCACAGCCTTGGTTTTCCCCGATTCGTCAAAGCCCTCAACCATGGTAGGCGCAGACGCGGTAGCCACCGGACCGCTCGACATTGAGATGGGGTTCCCGTCCTCGTCGGTCATCCCGTCGTAAGGGGAAGCTCCCCCTCCCTTAGAGCCTTTGTCCTCCCCGAACACCTCGCCGTCTGAGCCGGCGTTCGGTCCCACCCGGAAGTAGCCGTTCAGTTCGGAACTATCCAGCAGGCGCAGGGTCTGGGAGGCCCTCCCGTCGGTGCCCAAAGTCGCCTTACGATCTTCTACATTGGATCCGCCTGAGCCTGGAACCTCGTCCCTGTAATCTTCATGGCCGCCCTCCGAGTCCCAAGCATCCACCTTGGAAGACCCTTGAATGACCATCTTGCTGCGGGCGTAGGCTGCGTCGCTGAAGACCGGTCGGATCCTCCGGGCGGTCCCGGCCATGGACGCCAGTAGAACCTCTTGTCCCGAAGTTAGGTCCTTTCCGCTGGCGATCATGTAGACGGTATCGGCTTGAACCTTGACTCCGCCCGGGGCTTCCAGAGGCTCCGGCTTCGGCTCACCATCCTCCATGACGTTGTTCCAGATCAGAACTTCGAACTCGATGTCGGACAGATCTTTGAGGCTGGATCGGTACTGGCCGCGGCGCTCTCCGAGCGACTTCTGCCCGGTGTAATCCGGCTTCTTGCGAAGTTCGTTCATAACGATCTCCATGCCGGCGTAAGCTCCGAATTTCGCTTGGGTGTCTTTGCCCGACTGGGAGACCGTTCGCAAAGTCTGCAAAGAATCGCTGGCCACCGCGGCCACCAACAGAGCTAGGACACTGGCCACGAACAGGACCGTCACGAGGATGGACCCCCTCTGCTCATACTCTCGCCGCTGGTGTGAGAAACCTGCTTTCATCTACTCGCTCAACTCTCGCATCAATTATAGCCCAGAACGGGAGGAATGTCCGAGTCTGAAAGGCTCAGTTTCTCATCTCCAGTTTGGTCTGGAGCTTCAGTCCGAATCCTAGCTCTTGGTGCCTGGCGTGCAGGACCACCTCGATGTTCTCGGGCCCCTGTTCGATCTCGATACTGTGGACGTGGCGCGCGATCACCCGCCCAGGTCCCCTCTCTCGAAGCGCTATCGGACCGTGCTCGTCCCGACTCATGACGGGCGGGTTGACGCTCCGCTCGTCGGACGGGATCGCCAGGAGGACACGGTACAGGACCCCCTCATCGTCGCTGTCTAGATAGTAACCGATGACCGAAGACCAGAGCAGCCGCCCGTAGGTGTCGTACTCGACGCCCCCGTCCTCGGTTTTCGGGGAGCCGAAAGAGAACGCCGGTCCCCCATCCTCTTCTTGGTAGAAACGGAACGAGAAAGAGGTGCCCTCCATCAGGTCCGAGTTGATCCAACGAAACGCGAGCAGGGCCGACCGCTGAACTTCGGTCTGGCTCCTCACCTTGAGATAGAACCTGTTACCGTAGACGATGAGCGCCAAGACCTGCGACATGATGAGCCCCACCAAAAGCGAGGCCACGATCAGCTCCACCAGCGTGGCTCCACGCTGGCGAAGAGCGTCTCTGGCGCTCACAACGAGCCCGCCAAGTAGGATTCCAAAACGACCTCACCGCTTTTCGTGGTGTCGTCCCAAGTGACCCGTACGATCACTCGCTTCAGGCGATCCTCGTCGGGGTCCCCCGCCTGCTCTGCTTCGAGGCTGGTGCGGTAGACCACCGGGATCTCGGTCCATTCGTCGGTCAACCGGGAAGTTAGCCGACTCTCGTGGATAAGGTCGATCTCCTGTTCGATCGGACCCTCCTCCTCGGTGAGCGGCACCCTCTCGTACCCTTCGCTACGGGCGGTCTCCATAATCTCCTCTGCCAGGTAGCTCGCCACGAGCATGTGGCGCGCTTTCTCTACCGCTCGGATCTGCATACCCCAGACCCCTAGAAAGGCGACCGAGACCACCGAGAAGAGAAAGGCGGCTATCACCACCTCGAGGAGGTTGAACCCCGACCTAGATCGCCGGCGACGAACGCCGCCCGCGAGCCTTGCGGACCCGAGGCTTTCGAACGGTCCAGAGCGTCTCGACCTGCCCGGGACGAAGCTATTCAAGCGCACCGCCCATTCTATCCTCATCAACGACTGTCATTTTGGGAGATTCTCCTCATCAGATAGTAGCAGGATTATCGATCACCGGCCACCGCGACCGGGCTCGCCTCGGCAGCTCGAGACGACCCCGTCTCGGATCCGAAGACACCGCGAGACCACCGTCTCGAGCCACTCTTCGCGGTGATCGATCAAAAGCGCAGCGCGGCCCTCTCCGAGTAGGACTCGCAAGGCCTCTTCCCAGATTCGAGAAGCGGCCGGGTCGAGGCGAGCGCTGGGCTCGTCGAAGATCAGTACCCGGGCTCCGGTCAACATCGCCAGTGCGGTCCCCAAAAGAGTGCGCACGGCGGCCGG
Source organism: uncultured Burkholderiales bacterium (assembly GCA_964505925.1). Taxonomy (GTDB): domain Bacteria; phylum Vulcanimicrobiota; class Xenobia; order Xenobiales; family JADMJV01; genus JAEXNA01. The sequence goes on along the minus strand of CAZDLH010000257.1, from coordinate 1,926 downwards.
GAGCTCCCGGGGATGGTAGGGAAGCCAAGGCTCTAGTCCAAAGAGGTCCACCGCGCGCTCGGACCAGCGCTCCGCCTCGGGAAAGCCTCGACCCATAAGTTCCGAGGCGTACAGCAGCTCGCTTCGAACCGACCGGGCTACGAAGAGAGCCTCCGGGTTCTGCTCTACATAGGCGATCCGGTCGGCCGAAGCCGCCAACTCCCCTGGCTCGATGGGCTCGCCGCAGCAGCGCACCCACCCTCCTTCCCGGGGCAGCGCCCCCCGCAGCGCCCTGGCCAGAGTGGACTTCCCGGAACCGTTGGGTCCCACGAGACCGACCGCTTCACCAGCCATCAGACGCAGACTCTCGACTCGCACCGCGATCGCTGCGTCCCGTTGGGGGCGAACCAGCAGCGACTCGGCCTCCAACAGAACGGGCGTCTCGTCGGTAGGCGGTGCGGTCTCGCCTGAGGTCCGAAGCTCCACGGGCGGCGCGTCGAAGCCTCGGAGCGCTGGCTCGGGCTCCCGACCCAGGCGGACCGCACCGGTCCTTCGGGACAGCCAGAAGCGCTCTGCACACCAGGCCACCGACTCGGGACGGGCGCTAGCCCAGAGGAGCCCCGCCCCTTCGGCCACGAGCCCGCGCACCGCCTCGGTGAATATCGACTCCGCCTCCGGATCGAGGGAGCAGGTGGGCTCGTCGAGCAAGAGCCACTTCGGGCTCCGAGCCCAGACCGAAGCCAGCGCCACCAACTGCTGCTGTCCTCCCGAGAGCTGCTGAGGGTGACGCTGGCGTAGATCCTGCAAGTCGAAGCGCTCGAGAGCCGCCTCGACGGCCTCCCTTCTGCGCTTCCCGTCCCACCCCAGCGCCTTGAGACTCCACTGGAGCTCCTCTTCCACCGTGCGCACCAGCCCGGTGAGAAAGAGCCTAGGGTTCTCCCCCACATAGCCTAGAGTAGCGACCCTGCGATCGGAGTCGAACGCTGTGATATCCTCACCGTCGAGCTCGAGGACCCCCTCGAGCCCCCCCCCCAGGGGATCGGGATGAAGCCCGGCCAGCAGTTCGATGAGCGAGCTCTTACCGGCGCCCGATGGGCCGAGCAGCGCGTAGGGGACGCCCCCCTCCAGCGCGAGCTCCAAAGGCTCGAACAGACTGTTCTCGCGACTCCAACCGAAGCTGGTCAAAACCAAGCGAAGTCGACTCAAAACCAACGGCTCTCCAGGGCTGTGAGAAAAGCGAGAACCGAGAGGGCCGCGAGGACGAACTTTAACCGCCTCACAGGTGCCGAGTCGCGGACTCGCGGCCCCGTCGCCCGGTGCCACCCCCGACACTGAAACCCCCGGCTCTGCAGGCTCGCCGCTCGGGTCGGGAGCTCCGAGAACACCGCGCCCAGCGTGGGGACGAAGGTCGACCAGAAGCGCCGGAGTTTCGGGAACACACCCTTCGCCTTAGGCGAGAGCCCTCGACTCTCCTGAGCCGTCCGCACTCGGCGGAATCCCCGGCGGAGTTCGGGACCCAGAGCAGCAGACGAAAGCAGAGTGAAGACCAAAGGGTACGGACAGCCGATCCGAAGGAGGCCCTCCTGGAGCTCCTCCATCGGGGTGGTCCGCAGATAGACCATCGCGAGCACCACCAAGATCGCCAAGCGGCGCAGCAGCACCTCCGCCTCTCCTAAGCCTTGGCGGGAGAGCTCCACCACCCACAGCAGGCTCTCGCCTTGGCTTCCGTCGCCGAACAGTCCGTGGATGGCGGTCACCGAGACACCGAGAGGGAGCAGCAAAAGGAGCGCTTCGGTGAGCGCTCTACGGGAGATCGGCCCGGCGGTGAAAAAGACGATCGCTCCCCAAGCGGCTAACCCGAGCCAAGCCGTCGGAGCCTCGATCACCGCCAGCAGGCACACCGCGGTGAGCCCTAAAGCCACCGCTTTAAAGATCGGCTCGACCCCC
>CAZDLH010000256.1:0-4655 GCA_964505925.1 uncultured Burkholderiales bacterium | reverse complement strand
CTCGCCCGGGTAGCGGCCCCCTGTGTCTGCAGGCCGCAGGGCTCGAGATCCGAACCTCTGCGGGAGCTCCCAACCTACGTGTAATCGTCGATCCGGCGCCCTGGGCGAAACCCACTAAAGCCCCTAGTCCATGAATTTCCCCTGCGGGGAGCGAAAAAAGTCGGTTCCTCCGAAGGATAAAGTTTAATGCCGCTTGAAAGGGCGGCGACTTCATTGCGGGAGTTTGCGTAGGGATTCGGGGACAAGCTGGTCCACAGATCCTACTCACCGAGAGGAAACCTTAGAGGCTCTCAAGTGGATGCGCACTCCCGACTATTTTGAGGAGGCAGCTTGTGAAGCGCTTCAGATATCTCGTTTTGACGCTCTGTTTCACTTGGACTTGGCCTGCCTTCGCAGCCCCGCTTTTTCCTGATGTGCCCGATAACCATTGGGCTAAGGATGCGGTAGCTGCACTCGCTGCAAAGGGGCTCGTCGAGGGTTATCCCGACGGGACCTTCAAGGGGGATCGCACCGCATCCCGCTGGGAGACCGCGATGATCGTGGCTCGTCTGCTCGCGCAGATGGAGCAAGCTCACGCGACTTTTGCAACGAAGGCCGAGCTAGATGAACTACGAAAACTGGTAGACACTCTGCGAGAGGAACTCGGCGCCTTGGGCGTGCGGGTGGACAACCTCGAGCACAACGTCGACCGTCTCGATCAGCGGGTGACGGAACTCGAAAGGATCACGTTCTACGGACATGTAGACACGCGGGTCAACTTTCAGAGTTTCCAGAACACCGGCCGCACTGGCATGACTTCGCTCATGCCGGGGGCCCCGTCCCCCACCATCAACTACGACAGCATCGTCGGCACCGCTGCAGGCGCCGGCGGCGCGCTAGCGCCCTACAGCGCGACCCCCGCTCTGGGTTCCGGTCCCTGGCCCCAGGGCCACTCGGCCGTCGTGCCCACTTTCAACCCGTTCACCACGGGTGTGCTAGGGGTCACGAACTGGCGTACCGGGCGTCCTTTGACCAGCGGAACCGGGCTTACCAGCCGGGCTGTGTTAGGGATGAATATCCAGGTGTCCGACGATATCGAGGCCGGAGTCGAGTTCTCGGCTTACGCTTCCGTGGGCGACCAAGTGGTGGACGCTTTCTACGGAGTGCACCAGCCGTATCTCTCGAACCCCTTCACCGCACGGAACGTTAACGTTCCGGGCGCCGGTGTCGGCGGCCAGAACAACCAGCCTTGGACCCGCATGAATCTAGACAAGTTCTGGGTTCGCCATGTCGGAACCGGAACCAAGCTGACCGTCGGGGCGTACGACGAGTACGACTTCAACCGCTCGGTCTACGTAGGTATGCTCAACCCGAACGAGTTCGGGCCGCGCTATCTCGAGAACTACGGATTCCTAGTCGACGGTAGTTTCGCTATCACCGAGGACCGGGACTTCAATCTGAACTGGCAAGTGATGGGTACGCTGTTGCCCAACGGCGGTACCGGATCGGCGATCGGCCGGGGCCCGGGTGCCGAGATGGGCTACTTCTCTACGGCGTTCGGAATCAAAGCTGGACTGGACTTCCACCAGCAGCGAGGACGCCTGGACTTCAACTTCCTCCGGGCAGCCGACGACGCTTCTAACGGATCGGCGCTGGTGACCGGACTAAACCACACTCAGAACCTGAACAACCAGATCAACTGGGTGAACCCTCCGGGGTACTACATCAACCAGCTGGCCGGCCAGCCCGGCGCCACCGCCGGACTCGGCAGCACCAGCGATATTCGGCCCGTGCCGATGGCCGGATTCGGTAACGACGGCTCTTTGGCTGTCCCCACGGCGGCAGGCTTCCTGCCCCAGGGTATCCCGAACGTGGGCGGTATCGGTCCTCAGAGCCAAGACACTTGGGGCTTGGCTTTCGAGTACAGCTTCGACCACAACTGGCAGCCGAAGGTCTTCGGTGAGTACGCGCGCTCGAACTATCGTCCGAACCGCAACTCCAGCTACTCGGCCGACGGGAACGCTTGGCGCGTCGGAGCTAGCGTACTGCTCTTAGACGGGTCGATCGACCTCGAGGGACAGTATCTAGCCGTCGATCCCCGGTTTTCCCCGTTCATCATCCAGATGCCTCAGGTGGCCGGGATCTCGACTCCGCTGTGGACCACCCCTGGCTTCTACTACTTCAACAACCTCTACTCGCTGCACGACACCGAGCAGCTCCCCCATAACCGGGAGGGCTTTCGCTTGAAGGGTACCTGGAAGTTCCGTCCCACCGGACGGGTAACTCTAGAGTACGGCGACCTGACCCAGCGCACGAGCTCGGTTCAGGACGTTCGCTACAGTGCCGGATCGCTGGGAGCCGGCACCCCGAACACCCCTGTTTTGGGCTTCTCGCCCGGATGGATCGAGCCGCTCTTCGGCGGTTACCACGCCGCTACGTTCGCTTCGGACGGAACCAACGGTTACGCCATTCCGCTCGAGGATAACAAGGGTAAGGTTCGCAACTTCGGGATCTCCGGCGGATACAAGCATCTGCTGAACGAGGCCGAGAACAACCGCGGGATCACCCTCTCCGGTGGTATTCGGATGGTGGACTTCGAGCGCCGCACCAATATGCAGGCTATCGGCGCTGCCAACGGTTTTGCTGCAGCCGGTATCGCTGCTGCAAACCAGAACCTCGTCGACCTGAACTTCGTGGGCTGGAACGTCACCCTGGAGTATGATGTTAGCGATGATTTCCGCGTGTACGGTGGATACACCAACGTGGACGTCAAAGGTCACTTAGACCCGCTCGGTATCGGGGGAGCCTACGCGGTCGCGGCCGGTACGGCGAACTTCAACAATATCGATATCAACCAGACCTTCCCGGAACTCGGTTTCGAGTGGGATATGTCCGACGACCTCACCTGGTCGGCTATGGGACGATACTTCACTACTAAGGATAATCTGCCGGCGCACCTTTTCACCACGCCGGGGATCCCGAACCTGAATATCAACAACGGACCTCAGGTTGCGCACCCCTTCAGTTGGGAAGGGTTGCAGATCACGTCGCAGCTGAACTTTAAGTTCTAGCCCGTCGTAGGTTGGGTTACTGGTCCTAGTGAGGGCCCGGGCGTACGCTCGGGCCCTCACTTTCTAGATGGACCTTCGCACCTCTTTGCTCCCTCTTTTGTCCCTCTTTTGCCAGCTTCGGAGCGCTCCTTGGAAGCGAACTCCTTGGGGAGCGGGGCGAGGGGGCGGGGAGGCGAAGGGCTCGCCACCGGGAAGGGCGGGCCTAACTATGTTTTCGCGATCTTCTGCCTTAGGCACCCTCTTAGCTTTTTTCCTGGTCTTGTCTGTTGCCGCCCCTTCTTGGTCGGAGCCGACGACGGTGTGGTGGACCTACCCGTATCTTCAGAACCTGGATGAGACCAGCGCTGATCTCTACTGGGTAGAGTCCGGCTCTAGCCCGAGAGCGGTGAGTATCGGGAGCGACGCGCTTCTCTCCCAGGTGCGGCCCGCTCCAGAGCTCGATTTCCACGCCGTCGAGATCGAGCAGTTCGAACACCTCGCGGACACCCTGCCGCGGTTTCTCCACCGGGTCCGATTGGAAGGCCTGGAGCCGGGAGGGTCGTTCTCCTACGAAGTGGAGCTAGGATACGGCCAGGAGCCTTACCGAGCGAGCTTCCGAACGCTGGCCACCGAGTTCGATTCGCTCCGCTTCGCCGTTTTTTCCGACAGCGAGACCGAACCCGAGAGCACCGGAAAGTTCGTGCGGTGGCCTTCGGACGAAGACCCGAATCGGCGATATATGGTGGACCAGACCGATGGTTTTGCGGCCAACCTGGCGTCCTTAGCCCAGCGGGAGCTCGATTTTCTGGTGCTGGCCGGAGATCTCGTCGAGAGCGGGGGAGAGCAGAGGGACTGGGATGAGTTCTGGCGGCACCTGACTTCGAGCGACGGTTCGCAAAGCTTCGCTGGCCGCATCCCCGTACTGGCCGCTCCTGGGAACCACGAGTACTTCGCCGGGCCCAAGCACGGGCGGTACGAGACCGAGGCCAGCCGCGCCGCCATCGCAAAATTCTTCACCTACTTTCACCCCACAGGCCCGGACCGTAGAGCTCACTACTACAGCAAAGTGTACTGTCCGATCCGCCTGATTGCCATCGACTCTTGCTACGGGGCCCCCCACGGCAGCGACGGCGACCCGAACCATTTTTTGGATGCGGTGCCCGAGTTCTCGCCCGGTATCGGACCGGAGAGCGAACAGTATCGCTGGCTCGAGCGCGAGCTTCGGGAAGCCCAAGAGGAGCAGAGCTTCACCTTTGTGTTCTTTCATCACGTGCCGTACAGCAGTGGGCCCCACGGGAAGCCTCCAGGGAGCGGGCCGGACGAGGACACCCAGTCCGGAGTGCCGCTGAGGGTCTGGACGCCGCTCTTCCACCGATACGGAGTGGCGGCCGTCTTCGCCGGACACGATGAGATGTTCGAGCGCTCGGAAGTTCCGGGCGTCGAGGTGCTCCCGGACGGTACGGAGCGCCCCTACTCGCTGCAGGTGTACGATCTGGGGGTCGGGGGCGACGGGCTCAGAGCCCCGGTGATCGAGAACCCTCACTCCGCCTTCTTGGCCGATCTCCACGCTCCAGAGGTCTGGGAAGAGGGCCGCTTGCAGGAAGGCGGGAGGCACTACGGGCACCT
>CAZDLH010000255.1:0-4662 GCA_964505925.1 uncultured Burkholderiales bacterium | reverse complement strand
CCGTAGCGCCGCAGGTCCAGGTACCACTGGTACGACTCCAGGGGCAGTTCGTGCTCGGCTAGCCGCTGCTCGAGGAGCGCCGGGTCGTGGATCCGTTCCCCGCCGCCGATGATCTCACCGTAACCTTCCGGGGCCAACAGATCTGAACCGAGCACCCGGTCGGCGCGCTCCGGTGACGGCTGCATATAGAAAGCTTTGATAGCCGTTGGGTAGTGGGTCACGAAGAACGGACGGTCGAAGTCCTCCGACAGGAGCGTCTCGTCGCCGCCGCCGAAATCGCTGCCGGCCTCGAACTCCACCCCTTTCGCGTGCAGCCGTTCCACCGCTTCGTCGTAGGTGATGCGGGGGAAGGGAGCCTGCACCCGTTTCAGTGGCTCGAGATCGCGCTCGATGATCTCTAGCTCGAGGGCCCGCTTCTCGAGCACCGTCTGTACCACCGACGACAAGAACTGCTCCTGGATCTCCATGTTCTGGTAGAAATCGCAGTAGGCCATCTCCGGCTCACACATCCAGAACTCCATCAAGTGACGCCTGGTTTTCGACTTCTCGGCCCGGAAGGTCGGCCCGAAGGTGTAGACCCGTCCGAAGGCCATGCAGCTAGCCTCGCTGTAGAGCTGTCCGCTCTGGGTCAGGTACGCCTTCTCACCGAAATATTCGGTTTCGAACAGGGTGGTGGTGCCCTCGCAGGCCGCCGGGGTCAAAATCGGGGTATCCACGCGCAGAAATCCGTTGTCGTCGAGCCAGTCGCCCATGGCCTTCATGATGGTAGCCCGGATCCTCAAAATGGCGTGCTGCCGGCGAGACCTCAGCCAGAGGTGGCGATTCTCCATCAGGATATCTGTACCATTCTCTTTGGGGGTGATGGGGTAGCCTTCGGCTTCGCTGACCACCTCGATCTCTTCGACCTGTAGTTCGAACCCTATCTTAGAGCGGGCATCCGCCTGAACCGTACCCCTTACGACGATCGCGCTCTCTTGACCCAATCGCTTCAAGCTGGCAAAGAGTTCGGGGTCGATGTTGGCCTTCGTGACCACCGCTTGTATGGTGCCGCTACCGTCTCGGACCTGCAGGAAGTGCAGTTTTCCGGAAGATCGGATGCGCGCCAACCAGCCCCGAAGCTCCACCTTTCGACCTTCGTACTCACCGATCTCTTCTACGCGTACCCAATCGCTCACCGGACGCCTCCTCTACACTCTACATAAAACTAACGGGCGTCAATGCGCCGTCGCCTTGCGGGCTTGCGAGATCGACCGGGTCCGTTCCTCCCCCTATCGCTGCCTTCGGGCCCCCGCGAGCTCTCCCGGGGCTTTAAAACCGGGCCTTTTCCATGGACTCCGTCGGCTCTTCGATGCCCACGACAGGGGGCTTTCGTTTGAGCCTGGCTAGTCCATCGCAATGATTGACAGGACTGCTCAGGTGGTTTACTCTCGGGACTTGAATGAGCGTTCAATCAGGAGCAAATAGGAGCGGTTCTGAAGGCAGCGAGTGCCCCACACTCCAAGAGTGCGGGGGAGACCGTCGACGCCAGATCCTCGAGATCACTTTGAAGCTTTTCGGCGAACGCGGAGTCGAGCGAACCACCATCAAGCAGATCGCCGAGGCCGCAGGGATGTCACCGGGGCTGCTCTATCACTACTTTTCGGGCAAGGAGAAGCTGCTCGAAGAGGTTATGGACTACCGCGCGCTGGATCTGCCGTGCCTCGAAGAGATGCACGATCGACCCGCCGCCGAAGTGATCCCCTTGTTCGCTCATAGCCTCTCCCGAGACCTCAGGGAGAACATCGACGTGATCTGGATCTTCTTTCGGGAGTCTCACACCTCCCCAGCGGTGGCTCAGCAGATCGAGCGACGCCGTCAGAGCTGCTTGAATTCGCTGTCGAGCTATCTCGAGGTTCGCCAAGCCAAAGGGGAGCTCCGCAGCTTTCCGGTGAAGGTCGCCTCTCAAACGCTGCTCGCCGCTCTTTTTAATCTACATCTCCGTGACCAGCCCGACGACGACTTTATCGACGCCGTGGTCGATCTCTATCTGAAAGGTATCCGCGCGTGAAGCTAAACCGTTTCGCTATCGCCTGCGGCCTTGTAGGGCTGCTGGTTGGAGGGGGTGTCCCCCAAGCCTGGGCCGAGCCCCTAGAGCCCTCCACGTCCACCACTCTACCAGCCGAGGAGACCTGGGTTCCCATTGTCGATCGGGAGTTCGCAGACCCGGAGCAGCTAGCGCCGCCCCGGAACGTCCGGCCCGAGGAGACGCCCAGCGAGCCGATGGAGCCGCTGAGCATCGATCTGAATACGGCGATGACCGAAGTGCTGATGAAGAGCCCTAGTCTCGAGTCGGTGCGCGCTCGGATCCGGGCCGCCGAGTATCGGATCGAAGAGGCCTACACCCGGGTCAACCCCCGGATCGACCTGACCGGCCAGTACTCCCGAGTGGAGCCGCCGGTGAGTCTACCGGACGCCGGTATCGTCATCAGCCCCGCCAACAACTATCAGGCCAGCCTGGTCCTGCGGCAGGCCCTGCTAACCTTCGGGCGGCTCAAGTGGAACAGCCTGGCAGCCAAGTTCTCCCGGCGCAGCGTTCAAGAGGAGTACCGCAGCGAGCTCAACCGCCTGGTCCTTCTGACCGCTCAGCGGTACATCGAGGCGCTGCTCGCTCTCGAGGCGGTCAGCATCGCCGAGGATAACCTCGAGCTGCAGCAGGCCAACCTGCGCACTTCAGAGCTGCTGTTCGAACAGGGGGTATCGGCTCAGTTCGATGTCTTCAGGAACTCGGCGGCGGCCTCCCAGGCCCGCCAGGAGCTCATCGAAGCCCGCACCGCAGCCTCCTTGGCACGGTTTCGCCTGATGAGCCTGCTGGACCAACCCTTGGATCGAGAGCTTCAGCTGGCGCCCTTAAAGCTGTTGGCACCCGGCACCATCGAGCTGGCCGACGCTAAAGAGCGAGCCCTGACCAGCCGACCGGAGCTGCGCAGCGTCCGCTGGGCGGTGGAGGAGGCCAAAGCCCAGGTGGAGGCCATCTACGCCGAGCGGAATCCGTACCTGGAGCTCCAGAACCGCACCGTGCACCAGAACGTGACTGGGTTTTCCCCCGGCACCCAGAACACGACCCTACTGGTCTTAAACATTCCGATCTACGACGGCGGGTTGGTCCGCACTCAAGCCTTGCAGGCGCAAGAAGCGGTCCAGCAGATCGCCTCGGAGCTAGAGCAGGTCGAACGAGATGTGGTCTTGCAGGTCGAGGAGACCTACTACCAGCTGCGCGATCGCTGGCAAGGCATCCAGGTGGCCGAAGAGAACGTGGTGCAGGCCGAAGAGGCTCTGCGGGTGGCCGTGCTGCGGTACGAGAACGGCATCTCTACCAACGTCGAGCTGCTGGATGCCCAAGCCGCGCGCTCCCAGGCCCACTTTAGCCTAGCGCGGGCCAAAGCTGACTACCTGGCGGCCCGCTGGACCTGGTGGCAGGCCACCGCCTCGGAGTATCCCACCGAAGTGCCGTTCCCCGAAGAGATCCGGGTGGCCCTCGAATCCGAGGGGCTCCCCCTTCAGCCCAGCGACGGTCCAGAGTTCGTACCGTCGGACCACCAGGAGTCGCTCGGTGTCGACCGGCACCCGGAGCTTCCCGAGCTCGAGATCCGCGGCCTCCCCAGACCCGATGCAGACCAGCCCGAAGACCCCCAGAGCCCGCTCGAGGTGGACGACGGAGAGCCGACCGCCGACGAGGAACTCGAGCCGCCGGGAGGACGGCCGACCCAGCCGTAATGTTAGGGCTTCTGCGCCCTTATCGAAAGGCACTACTCGGCCTCTTGGCCTGCGGAGCTCTGAGCAATCTAGCCGGACTGCTCCTACCCTACCTGATCGGGCTGGGTATCGATAGCTACCGTCCGGACGCCCCGCTGGCTCCCGGCCTGTTGCCCACCTTCGCCACCGTCGTTGTGCTGGTGGCTTTCGGGGCGCTCGCCCAAGGCTATCTGGAGGTCTCCACCTCCGAGCGGGTGGCCTTGGACCTGCGAGCTCGTCTGGCCCGCCGGGTGGCCAGCCTCGACTACCCTCAGCTGCAGCAGCGCGACCCGTCCCGCATCCTTACCCACCTCACCTCCGACGTGGACGCCATAAAACTGTTCGTCTCCCAGGCGGCTGCCGGAGTCGTGAACTCGCTGCTGGTGCTCGTCGGGGCCGCCGCTCTTTTGCTGTACACCGAGTGGCGGTTGGGGCTGACTATCCTCGTGCTGCTGCCGCTGATCGGGGTGATCTTCGGCGCCGTGCTAAGCCGGGTTCGCACCCTCTTCAAACAGGGCCGAGAGATGGTGGACCGACTGAACCTCCGGGTCGCCGAGAGCGTCGAGGCAGCGGCGCTCATCCGGATACTGCACTTCGAGGAGCGTCAGCGCGAGGCGTTCCACGAGGTCAACGAAATGGCCAAGCGGATCGGGCTCCGGATCCTGAAGAACTTCGCCTACATGATCCCCAGCATCACCTTCTTATCGAATCTGGGAACCATCGCCATCCTGCTCTTGGGGGGGCGCTTCGTGATCGACGCGAGTATGCCCATCGGTACCCTCGCGGCCTTCAACAGCTATCTGGTGCTCCTGATCTTCCCGGTCATCGTTCTGGGCTTTCTGGGCAACGTGATCGCCTCCGCCCAAGCCTCCTTCGGACGCCTCCAAGACC
>CAZDLH010000254.1:0-4676 GCA_964505925.1 uncultured Burkholderiales bacterium | reverse complement strand
GATCTCGACGAGCTCGCCTCGGCTCACGACGACCTCCCTACCTTGGGCGTGGGTGGCTAACAGGAGCACCAGCGCAGCAGCGCAGTTGTTCACAACCAGAGCCGAAGGGGCCCCGGTCAGCCAGCGGATCAAGCGTTCGACACCGCCCCCCCGGGAGCCGCGCCTCCCGGTCTCCAGGTCGTACTCCAAGGGGGAGTAGTCCGCCATCTCCTGGGCCACCGCCCGGAGGGCATCCCCCAACGGAGCTCGTCCCAGATTGGTGTGGAGAACGGTGCCGGTGGCGTTGAGCACCCGGCGATAGGAGGGGGCCAGCCGCTGCTGGGTTCGGGTTAGGAGGTCCGCAGCGATGTCGCCCTCGAGACCTTTCCTGCAGCCAGCCCGCAGGGCCTTGCGCCGTTCGGCCAACAGATCGTTGAGACAGGCTTTGACCAGCTTGGCTCCGTGCTCGGCGACCAGCCCCAGGAGCTCGGCCCGCTCCAGGAGAGCTCCCATCGAAGGGAGGCGGCGCAGCTCGGGGTCCGACGGTTCTGAGACGGATGGTTCGGGGGTCACGGGGCCTCCGGTGGGCCGGACGACAGACGTTCGGCGGAGACGATATGAGCGCGAAGTCGAAGTGTCATGGTAGCCCTCGCGGGCTGCTTTCTGCGACGAGCGAGCCGGCCCTCTTCCGCAGGTTTCCAGGCGGCTGGCAGCTCGAGCCCTCACGGAGGCTCTAAGGTCTCACGGCCAGGCGCGCTACCTGGGACGGGTCGGCCGGCTCCACCCGTCCGATGGGGTCGAACCCCTCGGGGACCGGAACCCCGCAAGGCCAGACGAGGAGAAGCCCCCCCGAGGTCTGGGCGTCGTTGAGCAGACCCTTCAGCTCCGGGGGCACCTCAGCGCTCCATTCGACGGCCCCCTCCGACTCGAGCCACGCGGCGTTGGCTTTGGAGCCTCCCGGGAAGAGCCCGGCCCGAGCCGCTTCGAGAGCCCCTTCGTAGAGCGGGACTGCGGAGGCTTCGAAGACGAAGCGAACGCCCTCGTGGCGCACCATCTCCCAGGCGTGGCCCAAGAGACCGTAGCCGGTGATATCGGTGGCGTGGTGCACCCCGGCGGCCCGCATGATCGTCGCGGTCTCTTTATTTAGGGTGGCCATCCCTCGGAAGGCTTCGGCGGCCTCGGCTTGGCTCGAGCGGCCGCGCTTGATGGCGGTGGTCAGAACCCCGGTACCCAGCGGTTTACTCAAGAGCAGCAGGTCCCCGGGCCGCCCCCCGCCTTTCGTGGTCAGCTCTTCGGCTTCCACTAGCCCGGTTACCGCAAGGCCGTACTTCGGCTCGGCGTCTATCACGGTGTGACCCCCAGCCAGGACGGCTCCCGCTTCCTGGACCTTCTGGGCCCCTCCTCGGAGGATCGCGGTGAGGACCTCCGGCCCGAGCTCTTCTAGCGGAAAACAGCAGATGTTCATCGCCGAGAGAGGCTGGCCACCCATGGCGTAGACATCGGACAAAGAGTTGGCGGCGGCGATCCGCCCGAACAGCTTCGGATCGTCGGTGATCGGGGTGAAGAAGTCCACCGTCTGCACCAGCAGTCGACCCTCTGGGGTGCGCACGACCACGGCGTCGTCAGGCACAGCGGCACCCGCGACGATGCGATCGTCGTTCGGTATGGAAAGCCTGAGTGGACGCAGAACCTGCTCCAGATCCTGGGGACGGATCTTAGAGGCTCAGCCCGCGCTTTTTACGAGTTCGGTCAGCTTAGCCATGACGATCGGTTTTCTACTCTCGGCGCCCGCAGGCGACCCTCGGCGGATCTAGAGCTGATCTTTGAGGGCGTTGGTAGCGCGGTCGATGCTGTAGCGAAGCATCCCCAGCGTGATCTCTGGGGAGGTCAGCACCAGCAGGTAGGTCACTTCGTTGATATTCTTCAAAAAGATGTGGCCGTCTTGAGCTTCCAAGCTCATCATAGACAGCTCGCCTCGCTCGAACTTGTCTTTGAGCCCGACCTCCACCGTCTGGAGGAGCTCGGCGGTTTCGGCTCCGACGAAGTCGGGGTCCGGGTTCGCTTCTCCTAAGGAGGTGATCAGCAGGCCGTCTTTACTAACGATAAGAGAGCCCTGGATCCCAGGGGTCCGATTCAGCTCTTCGAGAACGTCTTCCATAATGTTGCCATTCCTTTTCTTGATCTACTGGGCCGCCCTCGGCGAGCCCGGACTTGTGGTTCGGCTCGTCTGCTGCTGAGAGCGGTTGGCCGAGGGCCGCCCTCCGGTCGCGACTCTACTGGAATACCGAGGCCAGCATCGCTCCGGCACCCAAGAGGCGCTTCTGCCAGACCTGCTGAGCCACGGAGCGCTCCAGGAAGGTGATCAGATACGCTTCGCCGTTGATCGGGATCAAGCTGTAGGTCCGGTCGGGGGTCGAGACCAGGTACTGTTTGATCGCGTCGAGTCCTAGAAATTCGAGTTCGGGCGCGCAGTCGCCGACCGCCTGGCTCAGGATCACTCCCACCAACTCGGGATTGATCTCGTCGGGGAGCTGCATGTCGATGGGGAGTCCGTCGAAAGAGGTGACCACGTTGCCGATCACGCCGTCGACTTCCGAGAGTTCGTCCAACACCTTTTTCAAGATGGCTTCCCGTAGGACCGACTCGCCCGGCAGATCGGCTCCCTCTAGGGCATCCCCCGTTTCGCCGCCCGAGGCGACCGCAACGAGGTCTAGATAGTGGGGCAGTCCGAACACGGTGATCTCCTGAGTGGAGGCCCGCACGTCCAGCCGCTCGAGTTCGCCTAGGTCGGCTTCGAGTAGGCTGCGCTGAAACACTTCGAACAGCGGTTTGACTACGCCGGTGGCTCGCAGATACTCCTCGGTCCGGACTCCTTTACTCAAGAACTCCAGTCCCTCTTCGGTGGTCAGCCCGAAGGTGATCCCCGTACCGATGCGGTTCGAGGTCAGTTCGAGGAGGCTCTCCATCCCTTCGATCACGTCCGAGTCCAGACCGTCGTAGAGCGCCTCTTTGAGGTCCCGCGCCAGTTCGGTTAGGGCCGAGCTAGCCGAGGGCTGCTCGACCGGACTTTCGACTTCGGGGAGCATCTCGGAGATACCGGCGTCGATGGCCGTTTCGAACTCGTCGGGGAAATCGGTCTCGAAGCTCTCCACGGGGTCGGGTTCGGAGATGGGCTCGATGGCTGTGTCCGGTAGCAGGATTTCGGTGGAGGTCATCTCCTCGATGTTCTCTTCGAGGAGGGCGTCCGAATGGGGTAGGGCTTCCGAGAAGTCTGGCTCGATGAGACTTGCCGGCTCCGGCTCCGGTTCCAGTTCCGGTTCCAAGTCTAGCTCCGGCTCCAGCTCCGGTTCCGGCTCGAGATCGAGATCGAGCTCGGTGGACGGTTCGACGGTCGAGGACTCCGGCACGGCGTCTAGCTCCAGAGAGCCGAGGTCTCCCAGCTCTCCGAGGTCTAAGTCCAGGTCCAAATCGAGATCGAGGTCCAGATCGAGATCCAGGTCAGAGCTGGAACTCCCGCTGGTCTCGGGCAGGTCTAGATCCTCTAGACCGCTGGAGAACTCTTCGATAGGCACGTCGACTCTCGGGCGCTTCGAAACGTCGAGGTCGGAGGCGGAAGCCTCCTCTCCCAGGTCGAGATCCAGGGAGTCGCCGGAGGTCTCGATCGGCTCGAGATCGATATCGAGGTCCAGATTCAGATCGGTGAGGGCGCTGAGGGTTTCCCGCTCGAAATTCTCCGGTTCGGGGCCTAAGAGGTGCTCGCCGACCACCCGGCCGAAGTCCACTGCGGTCAGCTTCTCGAAGCGCTCGAGGATCTCGAGCACGCTCTGTTTGGAGGTCTCTCTGAGCACCTCGCGGATCTTGTCGCCGAGAGCTCCCAGATCGAGGATCAGGTCCATAGGGACCTCCGAGGAGCTTCGGGAGATCACCATCTCGGCTTCGGAGCTCTTACCGCCGGGGGAGACGAGAAAGGCGGCGTCCGGCTCGTAGTAGCGAGCTCGGGAGACGAAGCGGAACGCTTTTTCGGAAGTGACCTGGTCCTCTTGGACCTCGAACATGAAGACCGACCCTTCATAGATGGCGAACAGGTCGACCGTTTCGTAGTCGCGCTCGATGGTCCAGCGCAGGCTCTTCTCCGAGACTCCGTGGTGGGAGAGGGCTTCGGCGAGCGATAGGGCGAGCCAGAGGTTTCGGTGGGCTAGCCGCTTACCGAGAGGGGTCGCTCTGAGGATCTGATCTATCCGCTCTTCGGAGATCAGACGGTTCGAGAACGGGCTACGAAATCCGTGATCGGCAGCTTCCTGCAGGGCCTCGAAGCTAGGGAACCGGGCCAGCTCGCGGTTGGTATCGCGATCGTAGACTTCGATCTCGCGGTCGACCAGCCCGTGTTCGACCAGGGAGTCCACGTGGGTCCGGTATTCGTCTTCCCGGGCTCCGGCGAAGACCGACAAGGCCAGCGCGGGCTTGCGGGCCACCGTATGGAGCAGTTCCCGACAGTGAGCCTCGGTCAGCACTTTGGCCGCATCGAGCTGCCCCGTGGCTAAGGGGAAAGGGACCGACTCTTCGGCCACCAAGCGGAACCGCTTGCTCAGAACCGAAAGTGGGGTCCATCGCCAGGAGTCGAGCACGGTGGCCACCGAGGAGCGAAACTCTTCGAAGGCGTCGGTGGGAGGCTCCTCTTTGTAGATCACGCCGGCTTC